>NZ_WTKZ01000001.1:0-185542 GCF_011378805.1 Pseudoalteromonas sp. Z9A6 | reverse complement strand
TCCCTTATGAAGCACATGGTTACCGTGCGCGTAAAAGCTTATTACATGTATTGTGGGAACAAGAACAGTGGTTAGATAAGTATTTGTTAAATGGTACAGCAGAGCCAGTAGAGGTTATTACTGAACCCGTGGTAAGTACTGGGCAATAATAACTTAAACATGAGTAAGCAACAGCGCGGCTACTTATAGCCGCGTTTTTGCTTTTAATATGAGAGTAAATTAATGATTGATGTAGCAGCACTTGCAGTTTTTATTCCTACGTTCTTTTTTGTGTCTATCACCCCAGGTATGTGTATGACCCTTGCCATGACACTCGGTATGAGCATTGGCGTGCGCCGCACATTATGGATGATGATAGGCGAGCTGTTAGGTGTAGCAACCGTTGCTATAGCTGCGGTATTAGGCGTTGCAAGCGTAATGCTAAATTACCCAGATGCGTTTGCCATTTTAAAGTGGGTAGGCGGTGCATACTTAATTTATATTGGCGTTAACATGTGGCGAGCCAAAGGCAAAATGTCGGTTGATACCTCAAAACCAAGTGACGTAAGTCGGAAGTCGTTATTTACGCAAGGTTTTGTAACCGCAATTGCTAACCCTAAAGGGTGGGCGTTTATGATTTCACTACTGCCACCCTTTATAAGTGTTGAGCATGCTGTAGCCCCTCAGCTTTTAGTATTGCTTGGTGTTATAATGACCACCGAGTTTTTAAGTATGTTAGCTTACGCAACAGGCGGTAAAAGCTTACGTTTATTTTTAAGCCGTGGTGATAATATAAAATGGATGAACCGTATTGCGGGTAGCTTAATGGGGTTAGTTGGAATTTGGCTTATTTTTGGTTAGCTCAAAAAGTGGTTGATATTGTCAATTAATTTGCTGTGGTTGATTTTGTCATCCATTTAACGCTTAAGGCATGCCCAAAAATGAGTACACCCGTATCAGCAAACCCAGTAATGGTTGAGCCTAAAAAACACCTGTAATTTATAAAATACTGGTTATGGTAAGTATTATTACCTTAATTGGCGGTACTCTAACTGGCATTATGACTCATGTGAATGTGGGTGTTACAGAGCATTTTTATATAGATTGGTTTACCTCATTTATAAGTGCAGTATTGGTTATGGCGCCTATTGGTTTTGTAATGATGACCTTAATGCACAAGCTAGTTAATAAGTTATTGCCTAGTAGTAGCGAGCTAAAACGTAATTTAGTTATTAGTGTTTTTATGGCGCTGATCATGGAGTCGGTGATGGCGTTTGTTACCGCTACTAATAATATTGGCTATGCAGATATGCGTGTATTTGTAACCGGATGGGCTGAAGGGTTATTAGCCGCATTACCAATAGGTTTAACTATAATGCTGATAATGTCGGTTACGGTAAAACCTAAAATAGAACGCTTTTTAAAAAGCTAACACTTTGAGCGCTAACGTATTAAAGCAAATAATTTAATACGTTTATAGTGGCAGATGCATGAAGTAATTAGTTACTTAATTGAGTTTTCTACCGGGCAGCCTTGTTTACGGCATACACCTTCGTTACATAATTTGCATATTTTACGTGCTTCTACCTGCTCGGTTGTTAGGCTGCCAAGTGCTATTTCTATCAAACTTAAAAAGCTTTGTTTTTGTTCATCATTAAAGTTGTTTAGTATTTTAGAGGTGGCTGTTTCTCTGCTGCCTAGTACTAGTTCAACTCTTTGGCTGCCTTTATCCGTTACGCATAAAACAACAGAGCGGGCATCTTTTACTGACTTTCGCCTTTCTACAAGTTCTTCTTTTTCAAGTGTATTTATTAATCTAACTGCACCAGAATGCGTTAAGCCTAAAACCTTGCTTAGTACATCAATGGTTTCATTAGGATGATTGTAAATAGTGACCAGTGCCGCTTCGTGGCTTAGGCTTCGCCCGCCTAATACGGCAATCTGTTTTTCAATGTCATTAGAAACAGAAGTAGCAAACGTGCCGATTAAATTTGATATATATTTTTCATTTTTCATAAATTTAATTATATGTGATTCGATCATATAAATATAGTGACAAATTAAGCGCTTTCATTTATTGTGTGACTCAGTCATGTATATTAACTCGAAATTAGTTAATCTACTTCGAATATTACACAAATTAGATGAGCGAGGATTTACCGCCAGCTCATCAGTTAAATAAAGCGATATAATTAAATGAAGAATGATTCAGAAACATTACGTTATGCAAAAAAGTTTAAAACTGTATTAGATAAAAAAATGGCTTATATAGATGAAGGCGAAGGTGATCCTATTGTATTTTTACATGGTAACCCTACATCTAGCTTCCTTTGGCGAAACGTTATGCCCTATTTGCAAGGAAAAGGGCGTTTAATTGTTATCGATATGATTGGATTAGGAGATTCACAAAAGTTAGATAACACCCATGAAGGCAGCTACTCACTTGCTGAAAACAGCAAATACACATTTGCACTTTTAGAAGCGTTGGGTGTAAATAATAACGTTACCTTGGTGCTGCACGATTGGGGTTCAGGCGTTGGTTTTAACTGGGCTAATACACATCGTGATGCTGTAAAAGCAATTGCGTTTATGGAAGCAATTGTTACTGACTTTCCAACATGGGACGATTTTCCTAAAGATTTGCACGGCCCTATTGGCACTATGCGCTCAGCTGAGGGTGAAAAAATGGTGCTTGATGACAACTTTTTTATTGAAACAATATTACCAGCGACCATTGCACGCAAATTAACGCAAGCAGAGCATGATGAGTATCGTAGACCCTTTATAAATGCAGGAGAAGATCGCCGTGCAATTTTAGCAGGGCCTCGCCAACTGCCCATTGCTGGAGAGCCTGCCGATACCGTGGCTTTAGTTAAAAGCTATGCGAGCTATTTAGCTAACTCTCACGATATTCCAAAGCTATTTATTAATGCTGAACCGGGTGCATTTTTAGTTGGTTACGCAAGAGATTTTGTGCGCACATGGCCAAACCTAACTGAGGTAACCGTAAGCGGTATTCACTATATTCAAGAGGATTCACCGCACGAAATAGGTAAAGCTATTTCAGATTGGTTACCAAGATAAAAACGGGATGTATTAGTAAACCTGAACTTTGGATAATTAATCTATCTCAAGCTGTTATTTTCAGCGTTAACTACCATATATAGATGACGCTTTTATACAACTAAAAGCGTCATCTATTAACTATTTAAGTAAAAATGGTGCGGTTTTACTCGCCTTTACGCTTGCCACTTTTTCGGGTGAACCTTGCGCTACAATTAAGCCGCCTTCTTCACCAGCACCAGGGCCTACATCAATTACCCAGTCACTATTACGGGCTACTTGCATATCGTGTTCAACCATAATAACGGTATTGCCAGCATCAACTAATTTATTTAACTGTGACATTAACATTGATACATCCGATGGATGCAGCCCTGTGGTTGGTTCATCAAGAACATAAAGCGTGTTGCCGCGCTGCGCACGTTGCAGCTCGGTGGCTAATTTAATACGTTGCGCTTCACCGCCAGAAAGCTCAGTTGCAGGTTGCCCTAAACGTAAATACCCAAGACCTACTTGCATAAGTGCATCGAGTGCTCGCAGTATTGCAGGTTCGTTTTCAAAAAAGGTATGCGCCGCTTCAACCGTTAAATTAAGGATATCGCTTATGTTTTTATCACGATATGTAACCTCAAGTGTTTGCTCGTTATAACGTTTGCCATGACACACTTGGCAAGGTGAGTAAACGCTTGGTAAAAACAGCAGTTCTATACTTACAAAGCCAACGCCTTCACAGTTTTTACAACGGCCTTTAGCTACATTAAACGAAAAACGACCGGCATCGTAACGGCGCTCTTTTGCTTTTTGGGTTGAAGCAAATAGCTTACGCACGTGATCAAACAAACCCGTGTAGGTAGCTAAGTTTGAACGAGGGGTACGGCCAATCGCTTTTTGATTTACGGTAATTAGGCGGCTTATATTATTTATACCTTCAATGATTTTTCCGCTGGTGTGTGTTTGCAGCTCCTGTTCGAGTAAGTCGGCTTCGTCGGTTGGCGCTTCCGTTATTATTTTTTGCCCAAGTGCTTCGTAAACAAGCTCTACTAGTGCTTGGCTTACTAGGCTTGATTTACCAGAGCCCGAAACCCCAGTAACTGTTGTCATAACACCCAATGGAAATTCTGCATTGAGTTTTTTAAGATTGTTACGCTCAATATCAGCTAATTTTAACCACGCTTTTGGCTGCCTTTGCTCCTTTTTTTGCGCGCTGTTTTGAGTAGACTCTTGACTGACATTTTTAGCAAAAAGGTGGCGGGCAGTGTGCGAATTTTTTACTTTGCTTAACCCTTCAACAGGGCCGCTGTAAATAATGTCGCCACCATGCACACCTGCATCAGGGCCTACATCAACAATCCAATCGGCATGTTTAACAACGCTAACATCGTGCTCAACAACAAATACAGAATTGCCAGCCGCTATTAACTCGTCGAGCGCTTTTAAAAGTGCTTGTGTGTCGGCAGGGTGTAAACCCGCTGAAGGTTCATCTAGCACGTAAACCACCCCAAATAATTTAGAGCGAATTTGTGTGGCAAGTCGCAATCGTTGTAGTTCTCCGGGTGAGAGCGTTGGCGTTGTACGCTCAAGCGACAAGTACCCTAAACCAAGCATGGTTAGTGCTTCAATACGAGTGAGAATGTCACTGGCAATGCGCTGCGTAACAATGGCTTGCTCTGGATTTTTTGTATTCTTATTTACTTTGGTGCTGGCGGCGTTACTTAGCTTTTTAGCAAGTTCGTTTAATGTAAGTTGAGATAGCTCGCCAATATCGAGCCCTGCAAATTTAACACTTAACGATGCTTGTTTTAATTTTTTACCTTGGCAAGTAGGGCACTGCGATATTTGCATAAACTGCGATACGCGCTTTTTAGTACGCGGGCTTTGGGTAGTAGCAAAAGACTGTAAAACAAAGCGTTTAGCGCTTGAAAAAGTTCCCATGTAGCTTGGATCTTCGTTATTTTTTATCGCATTCTGTGTTTGCTCATAGGTGTAATCTGGGTATACCGGCACAGTAGGTGTTTCGTCGGTAAATAAAATCCAATCCCGTGCTTTTTTAGAAAGTTTGTTCCAAGGTGTGTCTATGTCATAACCAAGGGAAGTAAGAATACGGCTTAGGTTTTTACCTTGCCATGCTGGTGGCCACGCTTCAATGGCGCGCTGGCGAATAGTTTTTGTATCGTCTGGCACAAGTAGCTTTTCGGTTACTTCAAACACTCGGCCTATTCCTGAGCATTCTGGGCACGCACCTTGTGGCGTATTCGGCGAAAACGCATCAGCATAAAGTATACCTTGGTCTTTTGGGTATTCACCTGCGCGTGAGTAAAGCATACGTAGCGCGTTAGAAATAGTTGTTATGCTGCCAACGGATGAGCGAACCGACGGTGCGCCGCGTTGCTGCTGCAAAGCAACGGCAGGCGGTAGCCCTTCAATAGAATCAACATCGGGCTCATCAACTTGATCTATCAACCTTCGGGCGTAAGGCGATACTGAATCAAGATAACGGTGCTGCGACTCAGCAAACAGCGTTCCAAACGCAAGCGACGACTTTCCAGAGCCCGATATTCCTGTAAAAACAACCAATGCGTTACGAGGTAAATCAACGTCTACATTTTTTAAGTTGTGAACGCGTGCCCCTCTTACTTGAATGCTATTACTGGGATCAGATAAATCCATTGTTGAGTTTTTATGTGTGCTTGCCATACGTTTATACTCCTGTTTAATCGCGCTTTTTACTTTAAGTTAGCTTTAATTATTTACTCTTATCACTCGTTATTACCCTAAAGTAGCGCAAGCAAACTGAATGAGCGCTTAGTCTGCAGCGGCGCAGCCAAAGCGCTGGGTAAAATTGCGATGATTGTTTGTTTACATAATAGGTATGGGATGCGAATATAATTTAAACAGTTATTGTTATGTAATTTACTAGGTATTCTACTTGGTGATAAAAAGGAACTAACAGTGAATAAAGCCTTAGTGATCATTTTATTGGTGCTTTCGTGGGCAACCCAAGCTGACTCTATTAAAGCGCTAAATGTTGACCTTGCAGTACCAAATAGCATGCACTTATCGTTTGCAAACGATAGCAACATAACCCCTAAAAAAGGGGATTTTAAAATCGTTAATTATGTATTAATGATCAATGAAGAGGGCGAACGCTGGGCTGTTATAACGCTAACTAACTTATCGTTGGGCAATCGAGAATTAGGCGAGGAGCACTTACTTGCACTTTTTGCTGACGGCAGCCGATTCATGCCAATGGAATTTAAACTCGGTTTCAAAGGCAACGAAACACAATCGGTAACTGTATCGTTTGCCGATTATAAATTCCCTATTTTAAGTGTGTATTCGAGTAACGATTTGTAACTAATAACGATGCGATAATATTAAATTAGGGATATTTCTAAAATTAAGGGTTTTTATGAAGTTTGAAGATGCGCAACAAAATATGAACCTCGCATACTTCGGTGGTGGAACCGGTGTATTAGTGTCTGGCTTGGTTTGGTGTATAGCTGGCTTTGTCGCATTACTGCATTCAAATCAATCGAGTATGCTTACTTTGTTTTTTGGTGGTATGTTTATACATCCTTTAGCCATGCTACTTTCAAAAGCTCTTAAACGCTCTGGCAATCATGACCCTAAAAACCCATTAGGTAAATTGGCCTTAGAAAGCACTATTATTTTATTTGTTGGTTTGTTTTTAGCGTTTTACGTAGCAAAACTTCAAGCTGAATGGTTTTATTCAATAATGCTGATGATAATTGGTGTTCGCTATTTAGTTTTCAACACTTTATATGGCATGAAAGTGTACTGGATTTTAGGTGCTTCGCTTATGTTTTTTGGCATGTTGTGTATTGTATTAAATGCCAATTTTGTAATCGGCGCCTTTATTGGCGGGATAACCGAAATAGTATTTGCGCTAGTGATATTTGCCCAATCGAAAGGTATGGTTTTAAAAACAGAATAACTCCCGGTCATAATGATAAAAAATAGTGTGCTATAGCAAAGGTTTTTAAAGTATGCGGTATCTGCAAATTGCTAGTAGTCGGCTTTGAGCTCACAGCCATTGAAAGACGCTCAGGGGTTATAATGTCAGGAAAATCCGTACTAGCCTACAAACTCAAGCCTGATTTCAGCAATCAAATGCATTAATCAATTCAAGCCTTACATTCAACAGTTAAACAATTTTCGGTAAGTGACATTGATGGTTTTAATTGCCTAAATGAATCAAGGTCACTCAAATAGCGTTCAAGCCTTAAATGTACTTAGTTAAACCAAGTTCTTTTTTAATCATGAGGTTTAGCTTTCCAAAATCTGATTGAGGTAAATGTGATAAACAGTCACGGACCTTACTTTAGGGGGTGGGTGGACCATCGATAACACTTTGGTGCTTCGTAGAGGTTCTTAAATGCATGTACTTTAAGAATTTTTGTAAGAGAAAGTGTTGACCTTATCGTAGGTACTGTAGTTTAATGCCGTTATTATATAGAGATACATTTGTTAACTTTTTGTTGGTGCATGTTGTTCTATTGGATATCTCGCAATTTAAGGGACTAAAAATGTTTAAAGTTAAAGCGATAATTTTATCAATTACCGTATGTTCAGTACTAATTTCAGGTTGTAACTCTACACCTAAAAATAACGCTTCAGAGATGGGGATGAAAATACCTTCGTGGGTGTTGAACCCTTCAGCTGAGAGTGGCTTAATTGCTTCATCGTGCGTTGTCGCATCAAATAGCTTTGCGATGGACAAAACAGAAGCAACGACGCAAGCACGTGCTGAACTTGCAAAACAACTTGATACTCGTATTGCTTCATTACAAGAGCAGTATTCTGAGAAAATTACTAACCCAGATGAAACCGTATCAAAATCAA
Source organism: Pseudoalteromonas sp. Z9A6 (assembly GCF_011378805.1). Lineage (NCBI taxonomy): Bacteria > Pseudomonadati > Pseudomonadota > Gammaproteobacteria > Alteromonadales > Pseudoalteromonadaceae > Pseudoalteromonas > Pseudoalteromonas sp. Z9A6. The sequence continues at coordinate 177,637 of NZ_WTKZ01000001.1, read as the reverse complement.
AATTCTTAAGCACGACGACTCAGTTTACCGAGCAAGCATTACGTTCATCAAAAGTTATTAAAGTTGATTATGCACAAATGGCTGATCAGAAAAACTTATGCGCTTTAGTGACAGTAACTGAAGAAGGTGCACAATCACTATTTAAACAAGTTATGAAGAAGGCACCGGTTAAGTTAAGCCCAGAAAATGAAACTTTACTGTATTTAAATTTCACTAAAGCTGAAAACGCACAATAGTTGTTAGGACAAATATAATGACAACAGAAATGAAAAACAGTGATGCTGAACAGCAACAAGGCGTAAAAAATAAATCTCTCTATGAATATTTTGTCGCTATTGCCTTAGGTTTAATGGCAATAGGGCAATGGGGTGATACTAAAGATATTGCGATTGAAGCTTGGCAGTTAACGCTGTCAAAATTCACCCATAAGTATGAATATGAATCGCTAAACCATGTAAATGTCGGCAGCAACTTAAAATATATCTCAACACATTTCGGTCAGCCAAAGTTAATTAAAAAAAGTAAATATCATGAAAATTTAAACTTTGCGTATTACCTTGAAAAAAAGTTTATTCTAACTTTAATTTTAGAAGGTGACAGAGTAAACGCTTATACCATTACTGGTTTAGTTGACGACTTTGTTCCTTATGGGTTACTTGATAAGCGAGAAAAAGAAAATACCTTATCGATTGCTGATAATTATACTGAATTTCAAGACTTTACATTAGATTTTAACAATGTTGAGTTCTTACTCGTGAAAGAAGAATTGGGTAAAGAAAAACTGTTTGTCAATCAATATTTTGGTGCTATTGGTTATGAGCAAAATATTAATGCTTCAAAAGCCGAGTTCAAAGGCTTATATGAAAAGCTTAATATGAATGATGAAGCCCCAAGTTTATTGGCAGACGTTAAGCGACTTACTAAGCAGGTGAGAAACAACTTTTACGGTGTTGGTGAGGTGAGTTTGTCGATAGTGGCAGATTCAGTATTAACAGACTTTGAGTATTCGTTGTATTACAAAAAATAAGGATGTTTTTTATCATGGCTTTAAAGCGAATGTTGTCATTAGCACTTGTTATCTGTGCGTCATCAGCAAGTTCAGCTGCTTATGAGGTGCAAAATGATTTTGCCGATTTCAAAAAGAAATACCAGAGCAAGCACAAAGAATATACAGATGACTACACCCAACGTTATGAAGCTTATAAAAAAGAGCTGATTGAAAAGTGGGGTGTCGCAGAGCTAAGCTCAGACACTGAATATGTTGTTTACTCTGATGATAAAAGCGTTAAAGTCATTGCTAATTTTGAAAACGACACTATCGAAGTCAATATTCAACGTGATGATCAACAAGGTCAAATTACGGCAGAAGAAGAAGAGGTAATGATACGTGATGCTATTATGGAAGCGCTCAATGTATCCCCTAAAGCGGCTGCTAAACAAAATGTTGAATTTGCTTTTACGCCTGCGAATAATCCTCAAACTGCTTTAACCCCTAAACTTAAAAAACCAGCGAAAAAAGTATCTTCAAAACAAGATACCTTGTTGAAGCATCTTGGAGTTAAGAACGGAAAAGAGCTAAAAGCCGCCTTAACTATGGTTGAAGAAGTTCCGGCAGAAAAACAACAAGCGATAGTTGTTGCCAGAACAGAAAAAAGGCTTTCGCAACAAATTACTCAAGTTGAACAGTTTGTTGAGCGTGAAGAGCTTCCCCCGAAACAAAAAAAACGTGCTCAGCGTAAAGTTGCGGAGTTAAACAGTCAGCTAAATGAATTAAATCAAAGGCAAGATATTCTAACGAAGAAAAATATAAAGTCTTATAAAATCCAGCTAAAACGCGATCGCTTTAATAAAGCTGAAAAGTATTTATCCCAAGTGGCTATGCAAGCTGATCAGTGGAAGGTTGATCAAGAGGTTTTACTTGCGATTATGGAAACCGAAAGCCATTTTAACCCTATGGCTAAATCACACATTCCTGCTTACGGTTTAATGCAAATAGTGCCATCGACTGCCGGTGCTGATGTAAATAAGAAAATATTTTCCATCAACAAAAACCCGACGCCAGAGCTTTTACTTAATGGTACAAAAAATATTGAATACGGCAGTGCTTATTTCAACATCTTACTGACCCGCTACTTGAAAGAAGTTGAAAACCCAACAAGCCGTATGTATTGCGCAATTGCAGCTTACAACACAGGTATAGGCAATTTAGCGAGAGCTTTCAATAATGGTGAAAGAGGCCGCATGAAAGCGATTAATAAAATTAATAAAATGACACCAGAGCAAGTGTTCAAAGTAATTAAAACTAAAACCCATACCGAAACTCAGCGTTACCTGATCAAAGTTGTAAATAGTAAAAACTATTTTGCAGAGCATATATAAGGAAAGGCTATGTTTTTACGTTATATAATTACTACTTTTATTTGCTTAATCACTTGGAACAGTTTTGCATTAGATGTGCCTGTGGATAACAAGCAATTCATTTATGGATTAGGTACTGATGTAACCTACGGCCAAGCCCAAAAATCAGCGATGGCTGATATTGTCATGAAACTATCAACCCGCATAACGGCTAAATCTCAAATCACCCAAACGAAAGAAAACAACCAAACGCAAACACGTGCTACTCAAAAAACCGAGGCGGTTAGTCGTGGTATTGAGCTGCCGAATGTTGAAGTAGTGGCGAGTGAAGAAAAACTAGGTAATTGGTATGTTCTAGTGCGAACTGAACGTAAGCTAGTACAACGCTCTATTAAGCATCAATTGGTAAATTTAAATGTTGATCTACTTTTCGCTTTAGAAGAATTTAAAGGTAAATATACGCCTTCATGTTTCTATGCGCTTTCTGATGAACAGATCAACAAAGAAAAGTTGAATGAGCTTATCCCTGCTTATGTTGGCTCTGGTATTAGCGATGGTTCAGAAAATGAGTTTTATCAAACCATTAATACTTTCGAACGTACGTTTAAAAAATGTAAAAAGCGTAATAGATACACTTTAGTTTTTTCAGAATTGGTTAGTTCTGAGTTTAAAAGTTCAGCAATAAAGTTTTTAAAAAATAGTGGCTTTTACATTGTTGGTAGTGGTGAAAATACTGGTGTTGTGCAATTCAATATTAAGAAAAATCAAACACTAGCCTATAAAAACCATCTTACAATTTTAAATACTGAAATTTTAGTATTTGATGAAACTGACACTTTGAAATACCAAGAATCATTCAAAGTGAAAGGCTCTTCGTTTGAGTCAAAATCTCAGTCTTTAGCAAGAGCTGAAAAAAGCTTATTGAAGAAAATAAAATTAAATAATTGATAAAAGGGAATTAACAAATGAACAAGAAGAGTCTTTTAGTTAGCATGGTAGCCACTTTAACCATCACAGCGTGTGTTTCTACTCAGCCACCAACTGCATTACCAACATTTCCAGATGTTAATATTGATTCTTTACCGGGTACGCCTGATGATATAAGCAGTATTCGAAGCAGTAAATTGCTTGTTGCTCAAGGCACTAAAGCAGGTTTGCCAGAATATGTGCAAGCTTTATTTGCTGACAACATTCGAGAATTCGTTGTTGATAGTGGCTCAGAAGTTATTGATCGCCAAATGGCACAGCGTTTTATGGAAGAAATTCAACTAAAAGAAAACTTAGCTGAAGACTATGATGTTTATGAAGGTCCGGTAGAAGCTAAGTTCTTAGTTATCCCAACGATTACAAGTTACTCTTGGAGTAGTGAATATGAAAAGTCTTACACAACTAAAAATAAAAAAGGTGAGAGCACAAGTCATCCTGATGAATGTGATTACACTGGCCGAGCAAAAGGTAACATCCAGATTCGTTCATTACCTTCAATGCAGCAAATTTTATCTGTGAACTTATCTGGCCTTGAGACTGGTTCACAAGAGAATCCTTCTAGTCGAAATTGTAATGATAGTGGCATGATAAATAGCGCCATTAAAGGGGCTATTGGTGAGTTACTTGAAAAAGGTGATGACGATTATGTAACTTTAAGCAAATATGTAGGTTCACAAGGAATAGTTACTGGTGCTAAGCAAGCTGAAGGTAAAATATATTTTGAAACTAACTTAGGTCGTATACACGGTGCTAAAGCAGAACAAGCGGTTGCTATTTATATAGAAATGGATGGAGAGTTAGTTAAAATTGCTGATGGCGAACTTGTAGATAAAGATAATATCTTTAATCGTAAGTCATTTATAGCAGTTGAAGAAGAGCACCAATCACGTATTAAGCGCGGAATGATCGTAATGCTTTCAGGTGAGTGTACAAACATGCTTTGTTCATTAGACAACACAATAAAGTCCACAATAGAATCTTTACAAGAATAACAATTATGACTGTAGTAGATACCTTATTGTTATGAAAAGCAAAGAAGAGGTTTTAGCCTTTATTAAACGATTACCCCCGCTTCAGCGGGTGATAATTCAGGCGCATGATTTTCCTGATCATGATGCTATTTCTTCTGCGTATGCATTATCAGTGCTGCTATCTCACTATGGGATCAGCACTCTGATTGTTTACAACGGAGAAATTGACAGAATTTCACTTTCCAACCTGATCCAATGGTTAGAAATTCCAATTTATCATTGCTCACAAGTAAAGTTAAATCCGTCAGATAAAATCATTAATGTTGATGGTTGCATCGGTGAGAAAAATGTAACAGACGTGCCGGGCGATGAGATAGCAGTAATAGATCATCACACTATTAAACCTACTAAATCATTTTGGTTTAAAGATATTCGTAGTGATTATGGAGCCACTGCGACCATTATCTGGGAATATTATAAGTTACTTGGTATAGAAATGTCAGTACAGGTGGCGAGCGCGTTATTAGTAGGATTAAATGTTGATACCGCGAATATGACAAGGGGCTTCTGTAAAGCTGATATTAAGGCTTTTGTTTACTTAAATGCCCGCTCAGATTTATCCTTTGTTAATCGTGTGTTGAGAAATACCTTGATGCAAGAGGAACTAAGGAATTTTGAGCACGCGTTTAGAAATTTGTCTGTTAATAATGGTGTTGCCTCTGTGATACTACCTGAACCATGTCCTAAGAATATGCTAGGTATGCTGGGAGATTTTCTTTTATCCGTTAACGAATTTGATGTTGTTATTATAGCTGTTAAACAAAATAATGGTTTGCAACTATCGTTTCGTTCTGAGTGCCAATATGTTGATGTTGGGCAGTTAGCAAGAGAAACCTTAAATAATACCAATAGAGGTTTTGGTGGCGGACATAGGCATATGGCTGGCGGCATTGTTTTACCTGAATATATAAGTATGTTCACTGAAAAAAATAACCATTTTAAACCATTCATTAAAAAAATTAGTGAATGGCGCGCTTAATTATAAGAGGGAAGTATGGAAAAACTGTTTGAGTCAATGCTTTGGAACAGCCGAATTGTACTCGTTTTTGGTGTTATCTCATGTATGGTGACTGGTGTCGCTTTGATTTGTTTGGGCTTATATGAAGTTATTCATCTAATTTCAGCTTTATTTGATTATTTAATTACTCACTCAAGCAATGTAACCCGCGACAATATTATTCTTTTTGTAGTTGAAATTTTAGATACGTTTCTGCTGTCAGCTATATTATTTATCTTTGCTTTTGGTTTATACGAACTGTTTATCAGTCCAATAGAAAATTCACGGCAGCATACATCAAAAGCTTATGAGATAAAAACGATAGATCAGCTAAAAGCTAAGCTAGGTAAAGTTGTTATCATGCTATTAGTGATCAAGGTATTTGCTTACCTTGTTGAAATTAAACCTAAATCTATGGTTGAACTACTATACTTAGCTATTATAGTTTTATTGGTAGCGATAAGTTTATGGCTTGGTCATGCCGAAATAAAGCGATCCAATTAAGCTTTATTAAACGTTTACTATAAATGTTTTGTACTTTTAAGGTGTAAATTTTATCTTACTATTCAAAACATAAAACAATCTTTTAAGTTTTTGGTGTTAACTTGTCGATCGGGTGCTACTTTTGAACAATCAAGTTACATTACTTCTGCTTGAGGCTGAGAGTTCAACTGAAGAATGCAACGCTATCCTTATTATTAGTTAAAGAAGCGTTTACATGAAACAGAGAAAGCGTATTTATAATAATGCAGAACAAAAAAGGTTAATTTGGGGTCGAAATTAGCATGGTGATAGTGCGGATGATATAGGAAGATTATTTGGACGATACTATTCATCTATATTAGGTATTATCCATAAAACAGGCGGCGTATGGCCGCTTGAGCCGAAATGCTCACAAGTAACACTAACTCTTGCACAACGAGAAAGCATTTCACGAGGGTTGGCAGCAAGTAAATCACTTCGAGAAATAGCGATATATCTGCAGTGTTATAAAACAATTGAGCTGCATAAGATTTCTGGAGTAAGAATGTAATGCCAATAAAAGGATATAAAATTAAAACAGTTCTGTAATTTGTTGGCTATGGTTTAGAGCTCAAGCTTTAAGCACATAAGAAAATACTATAGGTAAAGTCCGCTTATGGCCACCCTCCAATCACTTGACAACATATAATGTTGATAATAATTGACTAGGTATTTTACTGTGTCGGATAGACAATAGAAAAGACACCCACTCTAAATTTTGCACTTTATGAAAAGAAGTACTGGGCTTTATTTAGTTCACAAAACAAGCAGAGTGTCTTATGGCTATCGCAAGAAAGGGCCTAATAAGTTTGGTTGATACAAAATACTACCACTGTATTTCTCGTTGCGTGCGTCGTGCTTTTGTGTGGTGAAGACCACTTTACAGGCAAGTCTTACGAGCACCGCAGAGGCTGGGTTGAAGATAAGCTGCTTGAATTAGCGAAGGTATTTTGTATTGATGTATGTGCTTACGCTGTTATGAGTAATCACACCCACTTAGTACTGTATGTTGATGATAAAAAAGCGAATCGATTAAACGATAAAGCGATTATCATTCGCTGGCATAAGCTCTGTAAAGGCACTGTACTTACGCAAAAATATGTACAAGGTGAAAAGCTAAGTAAAGCCGAACTTATCTTTTTCAATCAAACAGTAAACCAATACCGCGAGCGCCTATCCAGTATTAGCTGGTTTATGCGATTACTAAATGAAGATATTGCCCGCAGAGCGAACAAAGAAGATAATTGCACAGGTAGGTTTTGGGAGGGACGTTTTACGTCCCAAGCACTTCTGGATGAAGCGGCACTTGCTGCTTGTATGGCGTATGTCGATTTAAACCCAATTAGAGCCAAAATGGCTAACACCCCAGAGGAGTCATACCATACCAGCATCAAACAGCGTTTAACGTATGTAAAGGTTGGCAAGCAACCAAAACAACTACTGCGCTTTGCAGGCATGCCATGTCAAATTATGCCAAAAGGGCTGCCGTTTCAGTTTAAATCGTACCTTGAACTTGTTGAGTTAACTGGACATTGTATACGAGAAGACAAACGAGGTTATATTGAAAGTTCGCACCTACCCTTACTCGAAAGAGTGAATATATCCCCCCGAAAACTGGTTAAAACTCACCACACAATTTACGCGTGTATTTCATGGTGCAGTAGGCAGGCCAAGTTCACAAGCAAGTTACTGTAAAATTTAAACAGAAAGCGACGGGCGAATATCAGTAACTGCGAAAAGCTACTTGCATAAAACTTAAGCTACTCAGTAAAACTATTCAGTAATAAATCACAACTGCACCATGCAGCCATTTTTATGCGTGTGATTTAGGTTTAATAGAGTTAATGACTTATTTAATAGGTGAAATGGAAGTAATCCAGTAGGAAAGGTAAATTTTTAACCTAAAAGATAAATTTTATGACACAGTTTGGTATGTATAATTAAAGTGGCTGTCTAGCTTCGCCGTTGGTTGGAGCTTATAGACTATGGATTGGGGCGTAACTTGGATAATTTGGCCTGTAGGGGCTGTACTTTTTGCTGCACTGGTTGGATTAATTATAATTAAAGTGGCTGTCTAGTTTCACCGTTGGTAGGAAAGGTAAATTTTTAACCTAAAAGATAAATTTTATGACACAGTTTGGTATGTATAATTAAAGTGGCTGTCTAATTTCGCCGAGCCTCTAGATACCGTAAAGAGTAGACGTGTAAAACGTGCTGAAAAACTCGCTGCATTCTACTGGCCTTTGCTAATCGCTATCTTTCTTGGTTGGAGCTTATGGACTATGGATTGGGGCGTAACTTGGATAATTTGGCCTGTACTTTTCGCTGCACTGGTTGGATTAATGGAGTTGCTGGATAAAGAAGAGTGATGAACATGATATGCATCTTTATCAGCGATACAAAAACCTAATCTTAACCAGTAACTTTCTAATATGGCAGAGATTAGGGGGATACAAATAAGTCATCTAAATATAAATACTTGAACAACCGCTATGCTGGCATTTACGATCATCAATCTAGACCTAAATTCAAATACTATAAATGGCACTTTAGCGAAGTTCGGCTGTGAGCGTGAGGCAGACTGTGAGAAATTATGATGTATGAAGTCAATACTCGTCTCCTTGGTTATTACATTTTATGAACGTTCGTTACGAGCGTTCATGTTTTTTACTTTATACAAATGAATCATACCCTATGGCAGGCTTTTAAAAGTATTGTTAATGCTCTTAAGCTACATAGATTTAATAGGTAATCTTAATTGCTTTTGAGGTTTGATGGTTTGCATTAATAGGCATAGTGATACCAAAGCCACACCTATCCAACCAATTATCTTAAACCTTTCACCAATAACGAAAACGGCTAAAACAGTTGCAACTAATGGTTCTATTAAGGTAAGTAATGTCGCTTTACTTGCATTTATATAATTCAAGCCAAAACCAAATAGTAAGTATCCTAAAAACATTGGAATTACTGCCATATACAAAGATACCAATGCATTGGTTGCGCTTGAAAATAAGTTATCACCTGTAAACCATAATGAAGGGAGTAACAATAAAGCAGCACAACCGAACAGTCCTGACATTGACGATTTCGAATGAACTCCACTTTCAATTAAACTCCTTGCTGCCCATGAATAACCTGCATAGGTTAATCCAGCAATACACCCCAAAAGAATACCCAGGCTCTGTTGATTAATACTGTATGAAGGATCATTACTCTGATCTCTACCTAACGTTAATAAAGTAATACCTATAGCTCCAATAACAAAACTCAGTACCCATTCCAGTGATATATTTTTTTTACTAATTAGGCTTTCAAGGATTGCAGCAAAAAAAGGTGCCGTAGCAATTGAAACTACAGTGCCAATTGCAACACCTGATAAACGCATTGAAGTATAAAATGCTAATGGATAAATAGCGACAGAAGCGGCACCTAAAAGTAATACCTTAGGCTGTGAAATCATGAGCTTATAATCTATAAATAACGTTTTTCGTGCTGTAATAACAAGTAGCACTCCCCCTATTCCCATAGAGAATGCACCAATTGCAAACGGACTCACATCAGGGGAATAGCTTGCTGCGGTGCCTGTTGTTCCCCACAAAAAACTAGCAATAATGATAGCAATTACACCTTTAAAACTTCCGTGATGACTTTGCATAGTGATACCTGTTTTTTTATTATTTCAATACAGAAATTGTATGCTAATGATGAAAGGAGTTTTTAACAATTAAGACGCTATCGTTGACAATAAAGACTAAGTTTACTTTTTGAATTTATTAGGTGGTAGGCCAAAGTATTGTGAAAACTTTCGGCTAAAGGCTGACGGCTCTTTGCAGCCTACTTTTTCACCAATGATTGATAGTGGATAATCTGTGTGTGTTAGTAAAGCTTGCGCTTTTTCCATACGAAGTTTGGTTACGTATTTCATCACAGTCATATTTGTTTGTTGCTTAAATAGTTTCTTAAACTGCGTTTCGCTTAGAAAAGCAGATTCAGCCAGGCGTTTAATGTGAAGTTGCTCTGCAATATTTTGCTCTATGAAGGATATTGCTGTACCAATACGGTTATCTACTTTTGGCAATAAAGGTTGCTCTGCAAGCAGTAAATTGAACATTTCAAACATCGCCTGTTCTAATTGAGCATTAACTTTATTTTCTAATTGGTTTTCGATAAAGGTTAAGTAACTTTTAAGGGATGAGTTAATTGCAAAAACAATACAGTGTGAAGATGAAATATTTAGGGGTAGGTTTTTCATGTCCACAACTACAAATCTAGCTTCAGTATCTGCAGTGAACAAGTGCTCTTCATTGGCTTTAACTACAACACATTCACTTGGCGCAACTTTACCATTGAAATCACCAACGCATATATTTATGACACCACGTAAAGGTAAAACCAATTGATTAAAGTGATGTGAGTGACGGGTTGGTTTTGTGCTATAAGAACGAATAGATAATAGATTTTTCATAATAACAGAAATGTATGGCCTTATTTCATCCTGATTTTGGTTATACATAGTAGAGCAATGGATGACAAAGTGAAGTGTTAGTTTTATTGGCTCTTTAACTTAAACCTCAATGACTGCAATGGTGGCTTAGCAGTCCCACTCAAAGGCTTTGAAAGGTAATATCTGCTGTTGGCATTCTCCGCCACTCCACAACATAAAATGTTGATAATAATTGGCAAGGTATTTTACTGTGTCGGATGGCGCTTCGCTTATCCGACCTACATTGGCACAAAGCCGCCTATTTGGATTTTCCCACCGGTAAAATAAAACGTTTATTCAATACTAATACCTTGCTTTAAAAAGTACTCCACTGCTTTATCAGTATGGGGCTTAAATGCCTTCCAACGGCCAATTGCTTTGCTATTTAATGGTTGGCGTACTTGCACTTTACTGGCCGTAGATACCGGAGCGGTGTTTAAGTGAAAGTCTATACATTGTGCTTGCCATTCTAAGTTACAAAAGCTGACTAACTCTTTAATTTGTTGCTCGGGCTGTGCGACTAATTCTTCGTATTTTACTAATTTTATATTGCTGTGCAGGGTACTAAAGTGCTGCATTAGTTTGTAAAAACGGCTGTAAAATTTTGCTGTGTCGAGTAAGTCGAGCGAGTACGCGTAGTAGGGGTTATTAATGGTAAATAATTGGCGATAGTTGCCAATACAGGTGTCCATTGGATCGCGCAGCATACAAATTATTTTGGCGTTTGGCAGTGCTTTGGTTATTAAATCGATATAAAAAAAGTTAAACGGGAGCTTATCAATAAAGTGTTTATGGCTGCCTGTTATTACGCGTGTTGCGTTTAAATAGGTTGACCCAAGCTGATTAAAATCAAGCTCGTAGGCTTTACTGAGCGTTTGAGTGTCGAGCACATGGGGTGTTTGTGTTTGGCTCAGCTTTTTAACACTTAGGCCAAAGTCTTGTAATTCACCGGCTGATTGCACGTCGCTGTGGCTCGATAAAATACGCTCAACCAATGTGGTGCCAGAGCGGGGCATGCCTAATACAAAAATAGGTTCGGCCGTTGGGTTACCTTGTGTCAGCGCTTGTGTGTGCTGCTCACTTAAGTGTTTAATGTGTTCAAATAACTCAGTTGAGCTTTTATGATCAAACGGCTGCACAGCACGTTTTACTATTTTACCTTGCTCTAACGCGTTAAAAGCCTCTGAATATTCACCAATATCTTGATACTCTTTTGCGAGTGCATGGCCAATATGCAGTTTTGCATCGGGGTGTGTTACTTGCTCAAATACATTTTTTAAGCGCTCAATATGATTGTTTTGTGTACTTACTTTAGTTAAATCACTTAATGCAAAATGACTTTGGTGGTGCAGCGGGTTAAGCGCTATGGCATTTTCAAAAGCGAGTTGGGCTTTATCAAATAGCCCTAAAAACTTAGCGCTTACACCGTAGTTATAATAAAACGGTGGTTGAGCTTTGTTAGCCGCTGTAGCCAGTGTAATAGCGCGCTCAAAGTAGTTAAGTGCTTGCTCGTGAATACCTGCTTGAGTAAGTGCAACGCCAAGTGTGTCGGCATCAAGGGCTTTAGTTATTTGCTTTAATGGCACCGATAGTGCGGTATTTTTTGCTTTTTGTAATTCGCCAGTAAGTGCGTAACATTTAGCAAGTTGCGCGGTGTATTCAATACTTTGGCCAAGGGTAAGGGCTTTTTCGATGAGCTTTATTGCTTTGTGTATTTGCCCAACAGTTAAATTAACCATAGCTAACAAAAAATACCCATCAGCAAAGTCTGGTTTGAGTGTCACTAACTCCACTAGGGCTTTGTGTGCTTGCTCTATTTTACCTTGGTTTAGGGAGTGTATTGCGCTTTGATGAAGTTGCTTTAAATTTGGCTGCATGGTTTTGGTAATTATTATTTTGTAAAAGAAAATAAAAAGGCTCAAATAAATTTGAGCCTTAAAACAGTATTTAAAAAGTGAGACTGTTTAAAAGTCGCTTAAATTATATTTCAAATTTGTAGTTAAATTTAACACCTACCGTAAGCGGGCGATTAATGTAATGGCCGTAGTTACGTTGTATGTCGGCGCCATTAGCTGATGTTATGTCTTCATCTGAACGACGAACGGATGTAACCGCGTATTTGTTGAATAGGTTATCAACATATAGCGTAGTTGACCATGCATCGGCTGTTAATTTAGCTGATATATTACTTAAGCTGTAACCTGGTAGTGTTTCGCCGTTATCACGAAGCCCTACTCTTGAAAGCACGTCGCTTTGCGCGGTTAAACCGTAGTTAATATCAAGCGTTTTGTCGTTAAACACGTCTGTTTGATAGTTTACACCCATAGAAAATTGATTTTCAGGTGAGCCTGGTAAACGGTCGCCGTCTTCTGCGCCATCGGTACCATCGGCATTAAACAAAAATGGTGCGTCTGATGTTAGCTCTGCTTTTGTGTAAGCATAGGTTGCGTAAACTGAAAACGAGTCAGATAAAATAGCACGGGTTGAAATTTCTACCCCTCTTGCATTAGCGCTGCCTGCGTTTGAAAGGTACGTTAATTGACCTATATCTGTAGCGCCTGTAATTTGTGCATCATCCCAATCTACGTTAAATAACGCGGCGTTAAAGTGTAGCTGGCTTCTAAACCATGTACTTTTAAAGCCTAGCTCGTAGTTTGTTGTGGTGTCGGCTTCATATAATAATTCGTCAGGTTTACCACAACCTGTTTGTTGATCCTCAACAATTGGATCAGGGCAAGACACTAAACCGTTTGAACCACCAATTCTAAAGCCTTCACTTACTGTTACATAGCCCATTACTGAGTCAGTGAACTGGTATTTAGCATTAAATTTAAATAAGTTACCGTTATCGCCTGCTTCGTCTTTTTCGTATGCAACGGTGGTTACATCAGGATCTACTCCACCATATAATGTATTTGCTAGCGGGAAGTCAAAAGCCGCTTGCGACTCTATATCGTATTTGTAAAAACGGGCACCAATGGTCACATCTAATTTGTCGGTAACTTGGTAGCCAACTTCACCAAATAGTGCAGACTCAGTGACGGTACTTTTTGTAAGCTCTAAGTATTCTAATGAGTCAGGTCTTAGCTGCTCGCCACCAAAGTTATCGATAGCGAATTGGTCAAACCCAGGGGTAAACTCTCGGCTTGATGCTTCGGTTTCTGTTTTGTTGTAAAAGCCACCCACAATCCAGTTAAAGTCGCTGTCGCCTTGCGACACTAAGCGAATTTCTTGAGTAAAGGTATCTTCTTCGTCAATTTCACGGGTAAACGTTGAAAACGAAGGAAACTCTTCATAACCGTAATCAAGACGAATTAGTAAGTCTGTTTGATCGCGTTGACCGTCGGCATCAAAGCTTGAAATACCGGTTGCCGATACTAGCTCTGCAAAACCTAGGTCGGCTTTTAGTTCGAGGCTTAGTAATTGATCTTTTTTCTCGCGAGGTTCTTCAAAGCGATAAGCCGATTCGTATTTACCTATTACATCGCTTAAACCGTTATTTGCATTAAGGCTGTTGTAATGAACAATCGAGCGGCCTTCGCTGTCTTGGTTTTGGTAAAAGTAGTTAAGCGTACCTTCAAACGATTCATTTGGTTTAAAGCGTACGGAAATACGACCTGTTGTGGTGGTTTCGCCGTTGGCGTCTTTTACATTTTTAAGGTTGTTATTAACTGCTGAGCTATCGCTCCAATCTGGATCTGGCAACGATACGCCAGGTTCACGTACTACATAGCCGTAATCGATAAAACCCGGATCTTCATATACATTTAAGCTGGCGCGTACCGCTAATTTATCTTCGATAATAGGAAGGTTAAATATAAAACCGCCTTCGCCACCTAGAGAGTCACTTTCTTTTGTTTGAAACAGGTCGCCGTAAACTTCAAGCGATGTAAAATCAAGCTCAGGCTGTTTAAGCATGTAGCGAATTGCACCGCCTAATGTGCCTGCACCATAAAGGGTGCCTTGTGGCCCAATTAATACTTCAACACGCTCAATATCTACAAGGCGCATATCTACCGAAACCGGAATTTCGTTAATGTAAGTAGATACCGTGCCGCCATCTGATGATGGACCAGATGAATTGGTATTTAAACCACGAACAATAATAGGCGAGCCTGAGCGACCACCTTGATCGGTAATTGTTAAACCAGGTACCCAGCGCGCTACATCGGCAAGCTCATTGATATTTTGATCTTTCATAATATCTGCATCAAGGGCTGTAATATTTAGCGGTGCATTTTGCACAGAGCCGCTGCGCCTTGTTGCTGTAACTTCGATTACTTCGAGTGATTTGTTTTTAGCTGCAACTTCTTCTTGAGCAAGTGCGGCATTAGGCAATAAAAATACGCTAGAAACAGCGCTCGAAATAGCCAAGGTTAACAAGCTTGGTTTAAACATAAAAAGTGATCCCCGGTTCAAATGTTTTACATTAGTAAATTAAGTTAAGCAGTTTATCAGGGAGTGAAGTAGCTTGGAATTTTAATTCACTTTTATAGAATAAATATATTTTGTTTGTGGGGGGGGGGTATTTAGTTAATAGGCAATATAAGCAATAGCTTAGTCCTATTAGGTACAGCTAGGTTAAAAATCGCACTCTTGTTTAAAGGTAAATAGTCATTCATTTTTTAAAAATGGCTTTATGATGTGCTCGTTAAACAAATTATTACATTAAAATTGATAGTTTATAATGTTATTAATTATGCTTTTATCAGCACTATTAAAGTATATTTTTATCCCCATTAAGAGTGTTAAGTCGGAATTATAAGTAACTGTGTAAGTTATTGAGTGAGCGTGTTTGATTGCCGCTTCGTATTCTTTTTTTTGTTTTGTCAGCACTTTTTTGTGCGTGTTTTTAAGGATTAACAATGAGCCAACTATTTTCGCCTTTATCACTTGGGCAAGTAACGTTAGATAACCGTATTATTATTGCACCCATGTGCCAGTATTCAGCAAACAATGGCGCTGCTAGCGATTGGCATACTATTCATTTGGGCCAATTGAGTTTAAGTGGTGCAGGATTACTTATTTTAGAAGCAACAGCAGTAAACCCAGAAGGGCGTATTAGCTATGGCGATTTAGGGCTTTGGAATAACGAAACCCAGCAAGCCCTAGACAAAAGCCTAAAAGCAGTAAGGCAATACAGCCCTATGCCTATTGGTATTCAGTTAGCGCATGCTGGGCGCAAAGCATCAACTGAAAAACCATGGGACGGTGGCGATGCCATTGCACCTGATGATGTTAATGGCTGGCAAACGCTCGCCCCTTCGGCAATTGCGTATGACGCTAACAGCCCAGTACCAAAAGCAATGAGCCAATCCGATATTGACTCACTAATTAAAGACTTTGTCAGTGCAGCTAAACGCGCTGATGAACTCGGCCTTGATTTAATCGAGCTACATGGTGCGCACGGTTACCTGTTACACCAGTTTTTGTCGCCACTTTCAAACAAGCGCGATGACAACTACGGTGGTAGCCTAGAAAACAGAATGCGCTTATTGCTTGAGGTATTTAAAGCAGTACGCGCGGTATTCCCAAGTGAAAAAGCAGTGGGTGTGCGTATCTCGGCAACCGATTGGGTTGAAGGCGGCTGGGATTTAGAGCAATCGATAGTGCTTAGTAAAGCGCTTGATGAACTCGGCTGTGATTTTATTCATGTAAGTACGGCGGGTTTAAGTCCTGAGCAACAAATACCAGTAAAACCTAATTTTCAGGTGCCATTTGCAACAGCGATAAAAAACGTTGTTAAAATGCCTGTAATAGCCGTTGGTTTAATCACTGAGGCGCAACAAGCCGAAGATATTATTAGTGAGCAGCAAGCCGATGGCGTAGCACTTGCGCGTGGTATTTTATATAACCCGCATTGGCCGTGGCATGTTGCTGCAGAGCTTGGTGCTACAGTGACTGCACCTAAACAGTATTTACGCTCAAGCCCACATGGGCAGCCATCCCCAATTAAGTAAAGTTTAGTTTTTTGTAAAAACCCAATCAGCGTTTGCTGGTTGGGTTTTATTATTTTTGTAAAGTAGGATACACATGACCCAAACAGGCGTTTCACCACAACCACTTAGCAATACACTCGTCACTATTATTGCTTTGTGCTGCGGCCTTATTGTTGCCAATATTTACTACGCTCAACCTATCATTGAGTTACTAGCACCAGAGGTGGGGTTAAGCTCGCATAGTGCCAGCCTTATCGTATCGCTTACACAAATAGGTTATGCCTTAGGTTTGTTTTTTTTAGTGCCTTTAGCTGACTTAATAGAAAACAAACGCTTAATGCTTATAACGCTCGCTGTGTCGTTTTTAAGTTTAGTGGGTACGGCATTGGCTGATTCACCTAATGTAATGCTTATTTTATGTTTGATGATAGGTATAAGCTCGGTGTCTGTTCAGGTTCTTATTCCGCTTGCTGCGCATTTATCGTCGGATGAAAAACGCGGACAGGTGCTTGGTAATATTATGGCAGGTTTGCTGTTAGGTATTTTGCTTGCAAGGCCAATATCGAGCTTAATAGCCGATCACTTTGGTTGGCGTGCTGTATTTTACTTTGCAGCAGGGTGTATGGTGTTTATTGCAGGCGTAATTTATTTTGCTATTCCAAGCAGGCAACCTACCCATAAAACAACGTATTTTAAGTTATTAAAATCGCTTAAACAGTTAATGATTAGCCAACCAATGCTGCGCCAACGTTCACTTTTTCAAGCATTAATGTTTGCATCGTTCAGTTTATTTTGGACGAGCGTACCGGTTGTGCTTGCCCGTGAGTATGGTTTATCGCAATCAGAAATAGCATTGTTTGCATTAGTGGGTGCGGCAGGTGCTGTAGCTGCCCCCATTGTTGGTCGCTTGGCAGATAAAGGCTATACACATCAGGTATCGTTACTGGCCAAAGTAATTGCAGCAGTGTGCTTTTTACCAAGCTTATTTGAGCTACCTTACGGCATTATAGTATTGGCATTAACCGGTGTGTTTATTGATTTTGCTGTGCAGGCCAATATGGTATTGGGTCAACGTGCAGTGTATGCACTAGAGCCGCAAAGCCGTGCGCGTTTAAACGCTATTTACATGACGAGTATATTTGTAGGTGGCGCAGTAGGCTCGCTTATTGCCAGCCCATTATATGAAGCGTGCGGGTGGACAGGTATTGCTCTGGTCGCGACGGGCATGCCGCTTATTTCGTTGATTGGCTATTTGGTTACAACTAAAAAGCAAAGTAAGGCTGTGAGTTAAAAAATTACTGGATACAACAGAATAAAGTCACCATGTTGCGTGGTGACTTTATTTAGATTATTTAGGTTATTTGGTAGTTAACTAAGTAGTCTGTTTTTTTGCGTTTGAAAACGAGCTACCAACAGATGCAATAATTACAAGTAAAATAGCGAGCCACTGCCATAAAGTAAGCAATTCACCCAGTATAATAAACCCTGCGAGCGAAGCTATTGCAGGCTCTAAACTCATCATTACGCTAAACCCTTGTGAAGGCATGTTACGCAGTGCAACCATTTCAAGTGTGTAAGGCAGTGCGCTTGATAAAATAGCAATACCAATACCCAGTGGGATAATTTCCCACGTAAACGCGGCGCTTTGCATAATGCCGCCGTATGGTACTAGCACTATAGCGGCAACGGTCATACCCAATGCGACAGTTGCTCCACCAGAGCTTTGTGTGCCCGTTTTTTTACCAAATAATATATAACCTGCCCAACATGCACCAGCACCAAGCGCAAGCGCTACACCCAATGGATCAAGGCTGTCTTGGCCGCTCATATCTGGAAGCAGAAGCAAAATACCGGCAATAGCACAGGCAACCCAAAATAAATCACGTTTACGGCGCGATGAAAATAAGGCAACAGCAAGCGGGCCTGTAAATTCAAGCGCTACACCTATGCCAAGTGGAATACGTTCAATGGCGTAATAAAACAAAATGTTCATACCGCCTAAACTTAAACCATACACAACTATAGGAATACGATTGCCTCGTGTGGGTAAGTGTTTCCACGGTTTAAACACTAAACAAAGTATTAGAGCAGAAAAACCAAGCCTAAGTGCCGTCGTACCCTCAGGGCCAACAATTGGGAAAAGTTGTTTAGCAATTGAGGCGCCAGACTGTATGGTGACCATAGCCATTAGTACGCACAACACTGCTAGTAAAAAGCTTTTTGAAGATGATTGCATTTTTATCCTTGAGTTGAGTAACTCTATCAATTAGTTAAATTGTAATGCAGGGAGTATAAAAGCTAAACCCGCCCGATATTAATGGCGGCATAGTATCTTTTTTTAAATTTATAGGTAAGTGTTTGCGACCAAAAATAGCGCAATTAAAAGTATATTAAATAGGGCAGGTAAATAAAGTAAGAGGTAAAGTTAGCAAACAGGCGTTTGCTAACTTTAATCAGTTGGTTAAAAGGCCTTAGTGGGCACTTTTATTAACTAAGCCATCAAGCGAGTAGAGGCCTCGTTTTTCATCATTTTTGCGTTTAATTTCTTCAAGTGCACGCGATTCTACAGCGTCAAATAAAGCATTAATTAAGCGGTTAAAATGTTTGTGCATTGCACTGCGCGCTGCATTTGCATCATGCGACTTTAGGGCTGTATAAATAGCGGTGTGTTCGTCCATAACGCATTCGTTATTGTTTTTACACACACTGCCATAGTCAGCAACAATTTGTGGGTTTGTTAAACGTAAATCCCACAAGTTAGACACTGCAAATTCAAGTGCTTTATTACGCGTTGCTCTAGCTATAATTTCGTGAAACTCACGGTCGGCTTGCTCAACATACAGGCCTTTTTCCATAGCAATTAATGTTTTATTTAGTTGCTCTAGTTCTTCTTCTGTAATGCTTTGAGCAGCTAAAGCGGCAATTTCGCCTTCAATTAATGCGCGAGCTTGAGTAAGTTCAAATGCACTGATCTCTTTTGATTTTATAGATGCATTTTTTTGTTCTACTACGTAAACACCAGAGCCGGTTTTAACTTCAACTCGGCCACGTACTTCTAATGCGATAATAGCTTCTCTAATGGTAGGGCGACTTACATCAAACATTTCTGCAAGTTCACGTTCAGGTGGTAAACGACTCCCAGCAGAAAATTCGCCTTGATTTATTAAAGACTCAATTTTATCAACTATGCGCCAAAATAAGCGACGATTACCCATACTTTACCTTCATTACCTTAAGGAATAGTGGCCTCTGGGGCCTATAAGTCAAAACCAACTGTTAATGTCAGAGGTTACCTTAAAATTCACTATTATGTCAAAATTCTAACGCGATGTTAGGGTTAAAAACCACTTTACACCAACGGTTGCATTCTTGTATCACCAATTTAGTTTAAAATAATGTAATTGGCCAGCTTGATTGGTAATGTTTTTATGTGTTAGGTTAGATTTAAGGTTATTGAGTAATAAATATTGGTAATAAACCGAGTTGGGTTGTCAGTGTTAAGTTTGTTGTAGAAGTATTTGATTGCCCATGGATGGGGATCGCTATTTTAAAGTGTTTTGTAAAATGTGTCGTTGTACGAGAGCTATTTAAGCTTTCTTCTGGGCGTTAGCTGTCGTTGGTTAACGCCCATATTTTATTTAATTAGTCGTTAGGGTACACAACCCCAAGCTGTTTGCGCGCTTCATCAAGAACGCTCATTACGTTACTGGCTAAAATGTGCGTATTAACAGGTGACTCAAGGATATTTTGCTTCACTAATGACATGAAATGCTCAACTTCGTATTTCATAAAGTGCTCATCAAACGGCTGGGATATAATCTCTACATCACCATTATTAGTAATAAATTCCACTTTTTTAAGTTGCGATACGGCTTCTATACGTATGCGCCCAAGCTCGCCTTGTATTTCGGTTATGTTGTCGCCTTGCGATATTTTGGAGTAACTAATAACGGCTTGTTTATCTGCATAGTTTAGTAATACATCGCCCGCACCATCTACACCAGTATCGAGCAATACGCCACTGGCACTCACGCTTTTTGGTGCCCCCCAAAGTGCAATTAATAAATACAGCGGGTAAATCCCTAAATCAACTAAAGCACCATTTGCAAACTCGGGTAAAAATGTGTTTGGGCGTTCTCCATTTTTATACTTATCGTAACGCGATGAGTATTGACTGTACTGGCCAATATATTTACGTGGTGTGCCAATTTTTACCATTGCCTGTTGTAGCTGTTCATAGTTAGGCAAGTGAGTGGTCATCATGGCTTCCATGTAAAGGCGCTGATGTTTTTTTGCTGTAGCTATAATGCTTGCAAGCTCTTTAGAATTGGCAGCTGATGGTTTTTCGCCAAGGACATGTTTACCCGCTTCTAGACACATAACGGCATATTGTTTGTGTAAGCTATTAGGGGCGGCTATGTAGACAGCATCGACATTTTGATCTTGGCAAACTTGCTCGATTGAGGTGAAAATTTTTGCTTGTGCATTTTGTGGGTGTTTGGCTAAAAATGCTTCGCCGCTAGATACTGCGCGCGAGCACACCCCATATAAATTAAAATCGTTTAACGTATTTGCAGCGGCTAACAATGTGTCGCTAATAAAATTGGTGCCAACAATAACAAAGTTCATGCTCACTCCTTGGAAAATATAAGAGCGATAATTGTATCATTTTAAATTTTGGCGTGTTTGTTTTAAAGGTTAAGTTTTTAATGTGTTTAGGCTTTAATTAACGTCGTTTTTTAGCTGAGGGTTTATGCAATATAAATAGCGATTAATGAGCTGGTTTTATGTATTGTGGTGTAAATAAAAAGTAAACGGCAAGTTGTATGAGCACAGAGTATGATTACATCATAATTGGTGCAGGCAGTGGCGGCTGCGTTATGGCATCGCGATTGTCTGAGGATAAAAATGTCAGTGTGTGTTTAATTGAAGCTGGCGGCAGCGATAAAAGTGCATTTGTGCAAATGCCAGCTGGCATAGCAGCGAGTGTGCCTTATGGCATAAATAGCTGGCATTACAATACGGTGCCACAAAAAGAGCTTAATAACCGCTGTGGTTTTGTGCCGCGCGGCAAAGTATTGGGTGGGTCAAGCTCTACCAATGCAATGGTTTATATTCGCGGTAACAAATACGATTACGACCAATGGGCTGCTAATGGCAATACGGGATGGGATTTTGAGAGTTTACTCCCGTACTTTATTAAAGCTGAGAACAATAAAGCGTTTATAAATAATGAGTTGCACGGAATAAAAGGCCCGCTACATATACAAGAGCTAAGTAACCCAAGCAATGTAAACCAATATTTTTTAAATGCCTGTGCTGAGCAGGGCGTTAATTTAAGCGGTGATATAAATGGTAAAGAGCAAAGCGGCGCGCGTTTATCGCAGGTAACTCAGCACAATGGCGAGCGTTGTAGTGCAGCAAAAGCATATTTAACACCGCATTTAAACCGCCCGAATTTAACGGTATTAACCCATAGCCACGTTAATAAAATAAATATAGCTAATAAGATAACGCAAGGCGTGCAAATAGGGCGTAATAAGGAGGTTATTAATTTACGTGCTAAAAAAGAGGTAATACTCAGTGCTGGCTCTATTAATTCGCCGCAAATATTAATGCTTTCGGGTATTGGCCCAAAAGAGCAGTTAAGTGCACATAACATTAAGGTTCAGCACGTACTTGAAGGTGTTGGCGCTAATTTACAAGATCACTTAACGGTAGTGCCACTTTATAAATCAAAAACAAGTAAAGGCACATTTGGTATAAGCCCGCTTGGCATTGCCAGCATTTTAAAAGGATGCGTTAACTGGTTTAGTAAACGAGAAGGGCGATTAACCAGTAATTTTGCAGAGTCGCACGCGTTTATTAAATTATTTGAAGGCTCGCCAGCGCCCGATGTGCAGCTAGAATTTGTAATTGGGCTGGTGGACGATCATAGTCGTAAATTACACACTGGGCATGGTTACAGTATACACAGCAGTATTATGCGCCCCAAAAGCCGAGGTACTATTACATTAGCTGATAACAATCCGCGTAGTGCACCGCTTATTGACCCTAATTATTTAAGCCATCCAGATGATTTAACTGTAATGCTTGCTGGTCTTAAAAAAACACTCGCTATTATGCAAAGCAACGCTTTTGATAACATACGCGGTAAAATGCTCTACCCGCTTGATATAAATAATGATGAGCAGCTAATTGAGTTTATACGCCAAACTGCAGATACCGAATATCACCCAGTAGGGACATGTAAAATGGGGCAAGACTCAATGGCAGTAGTAGATACTAATTTACGAGTACACGGGGTAAGTAACTTACGCGTAGTTGATGCGTCGATTATGCCTACTATTATTACCGGCAACACAAATGCGCCGGTAATTGCGATTGCTGAAAAAGCGGCTGATTTAATTAAACACGAAAACGTATAATTGAATTAACAATAGCAGGGCTATTAATTAGCGATAAAACTCATTTAGCCATTGTTGCCAATCGCTTTCAAGATGTAGCATTTGCTGATGCTTTTTAGCGTTTAGATGCTTGGCTTCGTCCTCGCTTGCCACATAAGGCCCAACGCGGCATAGGGGGCAATGGTTAGATGTTAAGTATGCAGGCTTTGTAAGGCGTGAGCTTAATTCGCTAGTATGTTTATCGAGACTTTTTGGGCTGAAAACGTAAGTTATGCCGCTTGTGTCTTTAACGTGTTTGTCGCGGTCAACATTACGAATTTTATAACCTTCAAAATGGCTAATATCAAATGGGGTTTGGCCTAAATAATCTGCGGTTAAACCGTTATTTAAACTCCCCTCTATATTCCACTCACGATAAGGTTTTACATCCTTTGAGGTGATGTAACAAAGCATTGGCCCATTTTTATCAAGCGCGTATTCGTTAGCGTATTTAATAAATTGGTGCAGTAAAGCGCGGTTTAATACGTTCATACTGGTTTGGCGCGTGTTGTTTTCAAACGCTTCACGGCCAACAAATGCAGGTATAAGCGGAAACTGAAAAATAACCACATCAAAGCTGTGCTGGTTTTCACTTAGAGCTTGCCAACATGCATGGTTTGTTACATCAAAACTATTAAGTACCTCAACGTTATGCGCTTTTAAGTTGCTAAGTGCATTGTGCTGGTATTTTTGCTCAATAGTAGTTTGGTCATCGTAAGTGGATGCAACCAAAGCTTTTGGCGATAGATGAGTGTAAATAGCGTTCGAAAACGATAAATCGCCATCGCCTACGGTGAGTATTCGCCATTGAGGATTTAAATACATATTTTATTTAGCGTTTATGTTTGTAGCAGTATTATTTATATCGCTATTTGTTTGTGAGTCTTTTGCTAGTAAACGATGAAACGCAAGTCTGGTTTTTAACCCTTCAATAGCGATTTGTTTAATAATAAGATTAAAGGTAATTAAAATGGCAAAGGCAATATGAATAGGGCCGTGAGTGAACCCTGCATCTGTATCGTACAGTGTTAAACCGAATAGCAAAAATAAGACAACTAAAAATATTTCGAGTAATTGACTTGAATAAAAGCTTAAACGACCTTCGCTCTTATGATCTTTTTTAATGCGAATAGCACAAAAAAATGGGATCACTTTGATTTTAAATGCAGCGTTTTTTTCTACGTAGTTTTCGCCAAGTTCATCGAGTTGTTGGCGTAGTTGGTCAATCATGGTGTGTCCTCAAATAGCAGTGCGCGGATATTACCTTATTACCACGCAATATTTAAGTTTACAGCTGCTATTTAGGGTAAATACTCATACCAATAGTAAGGATATGACAAACAAACACAACAGAGGTAAGTACTACACGCATTTTTTGATAATCTTTATGATAGGTTTGCCATTGCGGCGTGGCTTTTTCAAATATAAGTACTAACCAAAAACTAGCACCTAGCCAAGCCAGTGCCCACTCTACAGGTAAAAATGATAAAAATGGAACTGGGATAACAGGTAATACCGCTTTAATTGCATTGCTATAGCTTTGCTCTCCGGCGCGCCACAAGCTACCTGCCATAAATGCTAAAATGGCGATACTGTAAAAAGTAAAAAACTCTAAGTTAAGGCTATTACTGCCAAACATAAGTGGCCAACCCACACACCCTAAAAACGGGATTAAGCCTAAGTAACCTAGTTGTATGTGGTTAAAAAATTTTTCCATTACGGCGTGCCTTATATTTAATGACTTATTTGAAGCGCGGCTATTGTAGCAGTATTGCGATTAGCGATCTTAATAATTCGCCAGCGTTTACAATCCAAATAATGCTTACGATAACAGGGATTATATAGTTCAATCCAAAAAAACCGATTGTTTTAATCTAAACAATCAATTTTATTTAATTATCCATTAGCCTTATTGTATTAACCAAGCCAACGCAGAAGGTCGTTTTAAACGAGAGCGTTGATTACTTTTTAAATACATTAAATATAGATGAGGAAATACCATGAGCACTTCATTAATCAATACTAAATTACAACCATTCAATGCAACCGCTTACCACAACGGTGACTTTGTAGAATTGTCTGAAAAAGATGTTCTAGGTAAATGGTCAATCTTCTTCTTTTACCCAGCAGACTTTACATTTGTATGTCCTACTGAACTTGGTGATGTTGCAGATTATTACGCACAACTTCAAGAAATGGGCGTAGAAGTTTACTCAGTATCTACTGACACTCACTTCACTCACAAAGCATGGCACGATACGTCAGACACAATTGGTAAAATTACTTACCCAATGATTGGCGACCCAACAGGACGTATTACTCGTAGCTTTGGCGTAATGATTGAAGAAGAAGGCTTAGCACTTCGCGGTACATTTGTAATGAACCCAGAAGGCGAAATTAAAATTATCGAAACTCACGATTTAGGGATTGGCCGAAGCGCTAAAGAACTTGTTCGTAAAGTACAAGCTGCACAATACATTGCAACTCACGACGGTGAAGTTTGTCCTGCATCTTGGCAGCCAGGTGAAGACACACTTGCACCTTCACTAGACCTAGTTGGTAAAATCTAAGTATAGATTTATTCCTACTATAAGGGCAGGTAACTGCCCTTAAATCAACGAACATCCGTTTGTTGGTGCCTCCTATATCAATATACTTGTTTAAGCACATGCATTATTTGGCATGGGAGGCTTGCTGTTTAAATTTTCCTAAAAGGGTTAAGCCATGTTAGATAACAACATAAAAAATCAATTAAAAAGCCATTTTGAATCGCTTACTCAACCTGTTGAGCTGCTTATTGCCTTGGATGACAGCAAAAAATCAGCAGAAGTAGAAAGCTTAGCGAACGATTTAGCCTCACTGAGCGATAAATTTACGGTAATGAACAACCCAGATACAAGCGCGCGTCGCCCGTCAATGGTTGTACATTCACCTATTAAAAACACTCATATTACGTTTGCAGGCGTACCTATGGGTCATGAATTCACAAGTTTAGTGTTAGCACTTTTGCATACTGGCGGACACGCAAGTAAAGCTAAAAGCGAAGACATTGAGCAAATACAATCGCTTACTCAAGAGCTGAACTTTGAAGTATACATAAGTTTAAGTTGCCAAACGTGCCCGCAAGTAGTGCAAGCACTTAACACTATGGCAGCAACAAACAGTAATATTAAAGCCACCATGATTGACGGTGCATTATTTCAAGATGAAGTAGAAGAGCGAAATATTTTAGCTGTACCGGCTGTATATTTAAATGGCGAACCATTTAGCCAAGGTGCACTAAGCCTTACTGACATACTTAATAAAGTAGATAGCAAAGGGGCTGCTAAACAAGCAGCAGCACTAAGCGAAAAAGACGAGTTTGATGTACTGGTAGTTGGTGGCGGCCCAGCGGGCGCGTCGGCTGCAATTTACTCAGCACGAAAAGGGTTAAATACAGGCATTGTGGCTGATAGATTTGGTGGACAAGTTGCCGATACACTAGCAATAGAAAACTTTATTTCGATTAAAGCGACTGAAGGTCCTAAATTGGTTGCTCAGCTTGAAGAGCACGTTAAAGAATACGATGTAGATGTAATGCATAATCAGCGTGCAGCGGCACTTGGTTATAACAATGGCTACGAAATTACACTAGAAAATGGCGCAGTGCTTAAAGCTAAGTCGCTCGTACTTGCCACTGGTGCACGTTGGCGCGAAATGAACGTACCAGGGGAGCAAGAATATCGCGGCCATGGTGTGGCATATTGCCCACATTGTGATGGCCCTTTATTTAAAGGTAAACCTGTTGTCGTAATTGGCGGTGGTAATTCAGGTATAGAAGCAGCAATCGATTTAGCTAATATTGTGCAAAGTGTTACGGTACTTGAATTTGCAGACACACTACGTGCTGATGAAGTGCTTATTCGTAAAGCTAAAAGCATGGCTAATATTACTATTATCAAAAGTGCACAAACTACCGAAGTACTTGGTGATGGTAAAAAAGTAACTGGCTTAATGTACACAGATAGAGTGTCGGGAGAGAGCAAAGAGCTTGAACTTGCCGGTATATTTGTACAAATAGGCTTAATACCAAATACCGAATGGTTAAAAGACAGCGACCTTGAATTAAGCAAATTTGGTGAAATACTGATTGATGCTAAAGGCGCAACTTCACTACCAGGAATTTACGGCGCGGGGGATGCAACCAATACTCCGTTTAAACAAATTATTATTGCAATGGGCAGCGGTGCAACAGCAAGTTTAGGTGCATTTGATTATTTAATTCGTCACTCTGAAGAAGCTGATCAAAGCGCTGCTTAATGTAATTAGTAAAAACTCTCTTGATATAACAGCAAGGCTACACCCATAGCTGTTTGTTAACCCAAGCCGCCCTTCTCCAAAGGCGGCTTTTTTAATGCTTAAGAATTAGCACACGATTTAATCGCACCCACCACCAGAATCGCCGCCGCTACAATTTGTATGAGAATGCGATGAGTTACTGCTAGAGGAAACTGATGAGTCACTGCCAGTATAAGCGGATGATCCACGTGATGACTTAGCACTGATAAATGTAACTAACAGCAATACGCCTGATACGATAACTATTGTTATTGATGAGCTCCATTGCCCAGTGGAAACGCCTTTAAATACTGCAACAATAAGTACTGTTAGTAATATAGTTCTAATTATGTTTTTCATTTTATATCCTATATAACCAATCAGTTGACTACAAACGTTAGCTAACTTTAGCTGTATGCTCAAGCGCGTTAATAACCGCTTTTTCAAGTATGGGTAGTTTAAACGGTTTTGATATAAACATATCCATACCGGCTTGTTTGCAGGCAAGTTTGTCTTGTGATGAAGTATTAGCAGTTATAGCCACTATGTAGGTTTCTTCATGCGAGCAGATGTTTTCTGATCTAAGCTGCTTTGTTGCCTCAAATCCATCGAGTATGGGCATTATGCAGTCCATAAAAATAAGGTCATAATGTTTTTGGCGACATTTTAATACAGCATCTTGGCCATCAACTGCAGAGTCGGCTTTTATATTAAGTTTGCCTAAAGAAGCATGAAGTACCAACCTATTAATGTCGTTATCATCTACTACAAGCACTGATAGTTCACTGCCGTTGATATCTAACGTTGATTTAAGACTTTCTTGTTTTTGTTCTGTCCCTTGCTCAATAGGAATATTTACTAAAAACGTAGTGCCTTTATTAGGTGTACTTTTTACCTTTATTTTGCCGCCCATATATTCAACAAGTTCTTTTACTATTGCAAGGCCAAGGCCTGTTCCACCTTTTGAATTTTTAGCATCTACTTCTTGAGAAAAAGGAGAAAACAGTGATTCTAAAAAGCCTTTACTCATTCCTCGGCCGGTATCAGACACTTCAATATTTAAAATTAGCTTATTTTTTATTTTAGAAAGGTTTGTGTTTAATGTAACTGAACCATTTTCAGTAAATTTCAGCGCATTGCTTAGTAAGTTAGAGGTTATTTGGCTAAGGCGTGTGTTGTCGCTAAACGCCCAGCAGTTGTCATCAATTGTATTATTTACTTGTAGCGTTACATGCGTGTTTTTAAATAGAGGTGTATACAAAGAAGTTAAATCGGTAAAAATTGTTTTTAGTAAAAAGTCAGTAGGTTCAAGCTTTAGCTCACCATGATTAATTTTAGAAAAATCGAGAACTTCGTTAATTATACTGAGTAAAATATCGGCGCTTCTAAGTGCGATTTTAATTTTTTCGGCACGCACTTCTTCACTATGCTCGTCGATTAATGTTGTAAGCATACCTGTAATACCATTGAGTGGGGTTCTTAATTCGTGGCTGATTTTAGCAAATAGCATGCTTCTGTCTTCAAGTAGGCGCTCTGCTTGAGCTTGCTTTTGTTTAAGCTCTTCTCGTAGCATTACTGATTCGGTTACATCTTGGCAGGTGCCAAATAACCGCACGCATCGGCCTTCATCAAATTCGGCCTCACCAAAGGTAGCCACCCATAAGTGTTTATTTTTAGCGGTTACTACTTCTAGTTCTAAATTCCATTTTTTGCCTTTTTCTATGGCTAATTCTACCGCGCGAGTAATGCCTTCACGACTTGGGCCTTCTTTATAAAACTCGATTGCAGAATTCATTTGCGGTTGAAATTGTTCATCCACCTCATGTATGAGGTAGGTTTGCTCACTCCAGGTAATTTTATCGGAGATTAGATCAACTTCCCACGTGCCTATATTTGCAATGTGCTCTAACTTTAATAAAGTATTACTATTTTTTATGAGTTGTTCTTTAGCTTGGGTGCGAGCAAATTCCGATCCAAGCCATTGTGCAAATAATTCGATGTAGTCATAAGCATCATCGTTAAAAGCGAGGGAGTCTTTTGCGGATGAAAAGTTAACGGTGCCAAATATTTTATCACCAATTTTTATTGGCGCGCCAATATAAGACTCTAACTGAAAGTTTATATAACAGGGGTGGTTTGCAATTGCACTTTGAGATGCTTTATGAAAGGCAAGTGCAGAGCCAGCAGCGAGCGTATGTACGCAATAGGTGCCTTGTAATTCAAACACGGTACCGGGTAAAAGTGAGTTGTCAGGGGTTTTGGCATATAAAACGGTGTAGCTGTTTTTATCTACTTTACTAATAATACCTAGCTCAAGGTCAAAAACTTCTAACCCAAACACTAAGAGCTTATTAATTTTATTTTCAAAATCAAGAGATTGATTAGAAACTATATCGTGAAAACATCGTAAAAAATTCAAAAGAAAACACCCCGTAAGCTTTTGTTCAATTTATATAATACATAGGCCAATAAGGGCATTGGTATTAATTTAAAATCCAGTTTAGCAGTTTTAATTACTAATAACTAAAATTGATACGTATTAAATTTTATAACCTTATGTTTTTATGAACTAAGTTAGTGGTTTATTAATAGTAGTAGGGCCTGTTGACCTTTCAGGATTAAAAATTGTCCCTAGGCAGAACCCAAAGGGCAACGCATGTTTGGCATTTATGCTGCGTTATCGCCTATTTATGGGGAATAACCACACTAAATAGGCTCTGCCTTGCCTAAATACCAAACACTCTGCTGCAAATTTAACCTCGAAAGATAAACCGGCCCTTGTATATAGCGCAGCATGCCGCCGAGCATATAATACTCAGCGGTATACTTTTAATACGTTGAATTTGGGGTATATTGCGGGTTGATATCGCCGCCTACTTCCTCTGGGTCAACATCGTTAATAAGCAGTGTTTCACGTACAGCCTCAATGTGATCAAGTACGCTTTGGTAGCGCTCGCCATATTCATACTTTGTCACTTCAATCGCTTTAGGCATGTAAGTAAAAGCTATTTTTAGGGCGTGGAGTGCTTCTTCGTTTATTTTTTCGCTCATAATATTCTCTTATGTGTAGGCTATAGTTAACCTGAGTTCTGGATAATAAATCTATCTCAAGCAGCTATTTTTAGCGCTAACTGCGTTGAATTTCCTTGCAATAGACCAGCTATTGACGCGTAAATTCGCCTTGTTTTCACCAAAAATTTCTAGCTAGAGAGAAACAGACTTAAATATCGTTATTATTTATAGTGTTTTTAAATCTCTTAACCAGAATTCAGGTTAGTTAGTAAAATAACACCAAATACGATTCGGTAAAGACCAAAACTAACAAAAGTGAAATTTTCTAGAAAGCGTATGAATAGTTTAATAGTAAAATAAGCAACTATAAAAGACGTTAAAAAACCCACAGCAAGGGCAGTTAGGTCATCTAAGCTAAACAGTTGGTAATGTTTAAGTAAGTCGTACCCTGAGGCTGCTGCAAGTACAGGTAAACCAAGTAAAAATGAAAATTCAGCGCTGGTTTTTCGGTTTAAACCACACAACATGGCACCAACAATAGAACTTCCAGCACGACTAGTCCCTGGAACTAACGCAAATACTTGTGCTACGCCAATCCAAAGTGCTTGTTTATAAGTAACTTGGGTTACATCGGTAGTTGTGCAGTGAGCCTCTTTATAACTGCGCTCTAATAGTAAAAAAATCACACCGCCTACAATAAACATAACACCTACTACCGGTACGCTAAACAGTGTTTTTATTACATCACTAAATATAAAACCAATAATACCCAAAGGAATAAATGCAATGGCAACTTTAATCCATAAATTAAAATGTTTAGGGCTAAACTTGTCTTTATAGTTAGCTAGTACCGCTAAAATGGCGGCAAGTTGAATAATGACTTCGAAGGCGAGGTTAGTGTCTGTTGATTCAATGCCTAACCACTTTGACGCTACAATTAAGTGCCCGGTTGATGATATGGGTAAAAATTCTGTTATACCTTCAATAATACCTAAAATAATCGCGTTAATTATATCCACGGTTTACTGCTTCCTGAAAAATTAAAAAGCCCGAACTCGGCTTAACTGAAATGACGCATTACTGCGTACCTAAATTGCGAGGCGTAGCATAAAAGCTCTTAAAGCAAACCAACAGTATTTTTAGACTTAATGTGTTTAATAAATTGCATTAAGCAGTAAATGCACAATATAATAACAATCGTTATCATTTGTATGTACTGTTTTGTATATGTTTGGGCAAATTTATTGAGCGAATAATGAATAATAAAAAAACGTTTACAGCTACACGGCGAAGGCACTTAATTGCGTGTGTATTAGCGCTAGTTACAGCGGTAATAATGATTCCGGGTATGACAACCTATTTACCGTTTCAAATGAATGAACAAATATTACTGCCTATTTTACTCTTTCCTGTTATTTGGACTGCGTTGTTTATTTATGCGTATTTGGCGCAAAAAGTATGGCAACCTTTTGTAGTAATGATTGCATTGTGTGTATTACATGGTTTATTGAGTTTTTGGGCGTTAACGCAGGGGCAGGGATGAAGTCGATTACGTTAAAAAAGCTATTTTTATTACATAGCTGGGTAGGAATTATTACTGCGGTACTGCTATTTATTGTTGCATTTAGTGGGGCGTTAGCAGTTCTGTCGCGACCTGAGTTAAAAATATGGGCTAACCCAGAACTACAATCTAGCCAATACGTTGCCAGCGCGCAAATTAACCGACTAGTAAACGAATACCATAAAAAAGTACCTAGTGAATTTGGCGAAAACATTCATGTGTTTTTACCAAGTGGGCATAACTTTCATTTGTTAACGTTGTTATTTGAATCCCACCATGGCGATGAAAATTACGACCAAGAGGTGGCCAGAGTATTTCAATTTCATCCCGATACGTTGGCGCTGGAAAATACTTACTATGGGCCTAGTAAAGAGTTTTACGCCAATAAAAAAACGGATGCGCCAACTTATATAGGTGAGTTTCATGCAGATTTGCATTTAGGGCGACCAATTGGGTTAATACTCACTGGGTTTTTAGGTTTAACGCTTTTAGTAAGTGCAGTGACAGGCTTGTTTATTCATCGCAAATTGATAAAAGAGCTCTTTACGTTTAGGCGAGATAAAGGGTTAGATATTGCAGTAAGCGATGCTCATAAGGTTATAGGTATTTGGGGCAGCGTATTTAATATTGTGATTGGTTTTACAGGATCATTTTTAGGGCTCGCGACCGTTATTTTACTACCAGCAGCTGCGTTTGTGAGCTTTGGTGGCGATCAAGATAAGTTAATAGAAACGTTTACTGCCATTCCTGAACCTGTAGTTAGCCACATTAAGCAACCTACAAAAATAGACACTATTTTAGAGCATGCTCATAGTCGTTACCCTGAAGCAATAATTAGGGATGTCACAATAATGGCGCATAACGATGCGAATGCGCAGGTATATTTGCGTTTGTTAGGTGGCGAGGCTGTTGCTTCTCAGTTACTGCATTATCAGGGCAATGGTGAGTTTGTGCAGTCGATGAGTAGTTTTGGTGATATTTCAGGTGTTTCGATAAAAGTAATTGAGTTGATGTTTCCGCTGCACTTTGGGAACTTTGCAGGAGTGTTTGTAAAATTACTTTGGGTATTGCTTGGCTTAAGTACTGCGCTTTTACCTATTTCGGGCATGATGATGTGGCTAACAAAGCGCACACGTGGCAGTAGCCCTTCACTGAGTATGCAGGCATATGCACGCTGGAATCGTTTTATTATTGGCAGTTGTGGCGGTTTGGTATTAGCAAGCTTTGTGCTATTTCCTGTGCAAGTTTTACTTAATTATAGCGTTGTTGGTGTGGCGCAAAATAGCTTTTTTGGACCCGTGTTCTTTTATACGTGGTTGGCATGGTTACTATTAAGTGTATTGCCCATAGGTTATAAAAACTATTTTAAGCTGACACTTTTACTATGCGGCGCTTCGCTTGCTTTGGTGCTGCCACTTAATATTTTACTTGGCGTTAGCAATGTTATTAACCTTAATAGCTCGCTTGTCGCGGTAGTAGATATAAGCTTTATGGTGGTGGGTATCGTGTGTATGTTTGTTGCCTTAAAAATAAAAAACACACAAAAATTACAAATTGAGGTACAACCCGTATGAACGAGCTACTAATTACAATTGCGATGGTAAGTTTACTACTCATGATGCTCAACCTACGAAAAAACACACTTACATTAGCGACTAAAACATTTTTAAGTGCACTGCTATTTGGTTTAGCACTGATATGTTTTATGAGTGTTTACGGTATTTTAGGCGGTGCAATATGCACCGTTGTGGGAGCTATGTTAGCTGGTTTACTAACCGCAGTTATTGCGGGTAAAGCACCGCAATTATTAGGTTAAATAATGCAGTTATTTAGCTAAAAAGACCTTAGCAGTATCAACTCCCATGTTGTAACCACTATTAAGTATTTCAAACTTTTTAGTGGTACGCCCAACTTTAAAATTAGCCGGTGGTGCAATGATATTGATTTTGCAGTCATTAGGTGGATTCATAATAAAATCGATAGACTTATTATAAAAATCAGCCCTGTTTAAGGTCGTTTGAATTAATGCGGGATAGTTTTTATACATTTTTTTAGTGAGCCAAGGTGCCTTACTTGGTTTTTTACGATAGCCTAAACATTGAGACAAAATAACGGTGATTTCGCGTGCACCCATTTCGTAAGCTTTTATTACCGGAATTGAATCAGCAACACCGCCATCGGTCATCGCTATGTCATTAATAATAGGGTAGTCACGATATGCAATGGGTATAGCGCATGATGCTTTTAATTGATCCACCATATCGGCGCTGGTGGCCTTTAAATAGTGTGCTTTGCCTGATTCGATTGCCGTAGATACAATATAAAAATCGTGTGGAGTTTGCTCAAAGACCTCCGTATGAAGGCGTATTTCGCGAATAGTTTCTTGCCATAACCAATCTAAATCAAATAAATGACCACCTTTAATAAAGCGCGCTAAATTAATAAATTCAGGACGGCATGAGTAGTCAGTAATCACTTTATAATTTCGCATTGGTTGTTTGCATAAAAATGCGGCTATATTAGTTGCCCCGGCTGAAACACCAAAATAGCGTTCAAACGGCTGATATTGCTGTTTTAAAAACTCATCAAGCACACCTGCGGCAAATATACCGCGCATTGCACCGCCTTCAACGACGAGTGTGTTTTTATTATTGTTGTTCATGGCCAATCCTTTTTATGAAATTTGATGTTATCAACTCAGTCTAAAAAATGCGATAGAGATTACTGAAGATGATAAAAAATTAAAGCCGGGTACACATCGCGAAATTCACTGTTTTCTGGTAAGGTTTAGTATTACAAGGCTTTGTTAGTAATAAAGAATAATTACTTATGTTTGATCCTAGCGTAACCATTTTTGAAAGCACACAGAGTCAGCTTGCAGAAAGTCCTCTTTGGCATCCTATGCTGAACACTTTTTTTTGGGTCGATATAAATAAAAAATTACTTTTAAGCAAAAATATACACAGCAAAAGCCAACTAAAAACCGTGAATATGCCCGATACGCTCAGTGCAATAGCGTGGATTGATGAGCAGCACTTATTGCTAGGTACAAGTACTGGTATATACAAATACCATATTAATTCAAGCACTCGCCATCTTATCCTTAGTATTGAAAATACACAGCTAAATCGACGTTCAAACGACGGCCGCGCTGATCCATGGGGTGGTTTTTGGTTAAGTACAATGGACGTAAATGCTAAAAAAGGTGACGGTAAAATATACCGTTATTATAAACACCAGCTTAAA
This sequence comes from Pseudoalteromonas sp. Z9A6, assembly GCF_011378805.1. Taxonomy (NCBI): domain Bacteria; kingdom Pseudomonadati; phylum Pseudomonadota; class Gammaproteobacteria; order Alteromonadales; family Pseudoalteromonadaceae; genus Pseudoalteromonas; species Pseudoalteromonas sp. Z9A6. Next base: position 142,735 of record NZ_WTKZ01000001.1, on the reverse strand, counting down.
GTCGTTGTAAGTAACTTGAGTATCCCAAATGGATTGTGCTTTGATAAGCCACGTTTACGCGGTTATTACTGCGACTCTTTAACGAGTTGTATTTATGTATTAGATTTGGATGAGCAAACTGGCGAACCTTGCTCTGAGCCACGTGTTTTTTATCAATTTAATAATACTGATGTTGATCCCGATGGCTGCGTAACCGACCAATTAGGTAATTTGTGGCTAGCTGTGTGGGGAATGGGGTGTGTTATATGTTTATCCCCAGACGGTGAGCTAATTAAAACAATAAAGCTTTGTGCAATAAAACCGACATGCACCGCATTTGGTGGTGAAAATGCTGAATTGTTACTTGTGACATCGGCATTTGATGAAGCGATTAATAATACTGTTAGTGAACAAGGCGCTGTATTTCAGATCTCCGGTATAAAAAAAGGGCAGTTTGAGCCGCCCGTTTTACTGTGACTTGTAATTTACAGTGATGATTAGCTTTTAGGCGTAACCCACATAACACCCACTTCTTTTTTGGTTACTAAAACCTCAGTACCGGCGATAATTGGTTGCTCACTTTTGAGTTTCCAGCTGATACCAGAGTATTGATGTGTAGTTAAACCTTGTTCTGTACCTGGGACCTCATTTCAACGCCATACTTAGCTTTGTAAGCGTCAATCACTGATAAGTAAATTAACTCCATCAACAATTAGTGAGGTGTTATATTTAGTGATAGCTGATTAGTACTCCAAAGTACTCTATGGAGAAGGCGCTGTTTTGTGTTAATAATTAAACGTTGAGTGGTTGTATTGTTTATAACTTAAGCGTGTATAGATTGTCACTACAGCGAACTTTTAACCACTAAAACTCACTGTAGCGCGCCGACTTAGTCGGTTTTTTAAAAACTGGCTATTTTATTTCTGCCTGTTTCTTTTGCGTTATAAAGGGCTATGTCGGCGTTAGTTATAACTTCTTTAGATGTTGTTTTTTGATTGGGTATAAGGCTATAAAATCCAATACTCAAAGAAAGGTAATTACTAGCACTTGAAAAATTATGTTCAATTGCGAGTTCTGCGATTTTTTCCTGAATAAGAACAGCAAACCTTTGACAGTGTTCTGTGTCGACTGCAGGTAAAACTATCGCAAATTCTTCACCCCCGAAACGAGCTGCTAGATCACCTTCCCGTTTACAAATATTGTGTAGCGCTTTGGCCACTCGCTTTAGCACTTCATCGCCAAGCTGATGCCCATAGTTATCGTTATAACGCTTAAAAAAATCAATATCACACATAATTAAACTAATGGGTTCCTTATTACGTGCACAGCGCTTAATTTCGCATTTTAAAGTCTGATCAAAACAGCGTCTATTAGCAATGTTTGTAAGGCCATCAGTATTGACTTGCTTATTGAGTTTTTGGTTGGCGTTAATGAGTTGCTGCTGAGTTTGTTGAAGCTCTTGCTTATAATTTAAATTTTTGAAAGCATTAGCAAGCATTTCACCTACTAACCTTAGGCGAATAAGGTCTAAATCAGTCCAGTTTCGCTTTTGAACAACGCAATCACAGCCTATAAAGCCAACCAGATCTTTGTCATAACGTAATCCAATGCAAAGTACTGATTTTATTTTTTGTCGCTGGAAAATTGTTTTTTCGCTCATTGCTTGAATGGGTAACGACGTTACATCGTTAACTCTAAATAAGTGAGTACGTGCCATCAAACTAAAAAAATATGGGAGATCGCTTTTCGGAAGGTTTTGTAAGTCCTCTTTAAATGCTTGTATATCATTATTGACCCATTCGTGGGTGTTATTTATGGTTTTACCATCCTCGGCAAACTTAAAAAGATAACTTCTATCTGCGTGGCAAACGGTACCAATAGCTTTTAATGCGTAGTTGATATGCTTAGCAACGTCGTCGTTTTGAATATCAATTAAGTCAGTTGATATGTTCGAAATAATATTATCAAAATCATATTGTTCATCTACATTATTATTCAATACATCGATTATAATAATGGAGCTTGAGTTAGGTAATTTTGCAAATTTTACATTGAGTAGCAATTTAGATACCTGTTTTGATAAAACAAACTGGCATTGGTTATTTGCAGTGAAATAATCAAAGAATAGCTCCTCGACTAATAGTTCTTTTTTACTGTGATGATTGGTCAAAGTGATGTGTGAAAAATCAATTTTATTAAAATGTGATTTATTTCTTAAGCCAAACAAGCCCTGTGCTTGGCTGTTAACTTTAAATATATTTTCATTGGCATCATAAAGTAATACACAAAACGGCAGTAACTCCAAGTTTCGCCATATTTCATTTGATAGGTTATTACTCACTCAACTCTCCATGTGTTTAAGCCACAATTAAATTGTTATCTATTGTATTTTTATTGTTTTTACTTGGGCGTGTTAATCGTCCTTAGATCGAGCTCAAAGGGCAGCTCATGCTTGGTATTTATGCTGCGTTATCGCCTATTTATGGGGAATAGCTACACTACATAGACTCTGCCTTGCCTCAAAACCAAAAATACTACTGCAAATCCAACCACCGAAGTTCAACAAGCCCTACTAATTATTAGCACATTTTTTTTGATTTACTAAGTTTTTAGTGCGTTTGAGGGCAGTACGTATTATAATTGATACTGTATATCATTACCCTTTTCTACTCTAAGCCATCTTTGGTTTATTTGCACTTTAAGTATAGGTTATTCAAGCATTTCATGACAGAAATCACTACACACCAAGCTTCTCGTCGTCGGTTACTTATTGCGCTAGCAATTACGTGTTCGTTTATGGTAATTCAGGTTATAGGTGCTTATTATTCTAATTCGCTTGCTGTACTTGCCGATGCGGGGCATTTGTTTGTTCACAATAGCTCGTTATTCATCGCACTGATTGCATCAAGTCTCGCTATTCATTTTGCTAAAACTTATAACGATGGTCATCAAAGAGCCGAGCTTTTGGGTGGTCTGGTGAACGGATTTTTATACCTAGCAATCAGTTTAATTATTTTGTATGAAGGTGGTGAGCGCTATATACACCAGCATGAAGGAAATGAGCTGGCTATTAATAGTTATTTAATGTCGGTTATTGCTGCTATTGGTTTTTTGTTTCATGGTGCTGCTGCATGGGTTTTATATAAAGGCCGCAAAGCGAGTATTAATGTTTACGCGGTATTTTTACATTCATTCTTTGATTTGATTTCTACCGTATCGACATTTGTGGCTGGTATTCTTATATATTTTACGGGCTGGGTTGTTATCGATATTTTATCGAGCATGTTAATCGCCTCTTTCGTGTTGTTTACCGGTGTTAAGGTCATTATTAGTTGTATAAAAGGTTTACGCTTAAATAAGGCCAAACTTCCTAAAGTTGCAGATATTAAAAGTAAAATTACAGATATGGAACATGTTTATAATGTCCATAACGTCACTGTAACGCGCAAGTATAATGGTATTGTAGTAGGCGCACACGTTGTCCTTAAACAACATTGTACGATTGAAAAACATGATGAAGCGTGTCGTATGAAGGTAGAGCAATTGTTAGCCGAAAAATTTAATGTACGTAATAGTGTATTACAAATTGAAAGCCATGAATGCCATCATATCCATTAATAGCATCTAATTAATATAAAAGCGTGTAATAATGATTAGCACGCTTTTAATGTTTCAAATCAAATCAAATCAAATCAAATCAAATCAAATCAATGATATTGCTAAAACAATCGCTTTTACGTAAGTCTTTAGCATTCATTGGTTTTGCAAAGTAATAACCCTGTAATACATGGCAGCCAACCTCGGCTAAAAAGAGCATCTGTTCGCGCGTTTCTACTCCTTCTGCAATGCAGTATAGATCTAAGTTTTCTGCCAATGAAAAAATAGTTTTAATAATTGATTCATCTCCCTTATCTATACCAATACTATTTACAAAGCTTTGATCTATCTTAATAACATTAATAGGAAATTGGCTCAAGTAGGTGAGTGACGAGTAACCAGTACCAAAATCATCAAGTAATAATTTAAACCCAGCAGCTTTTAAGTTTTGTAGCTGCTTGGCTGCTTTGAGTTTATCTTCTAGTAAAATACTCTCTGTTATTTCGAGCCTTAATTGTCTTGGATGAACTTGAGAGTCAGCTAATATAGACATCAGCCGCTGTGTTATGTTTGTTTTTAAAATGTGTTTAGGCGATAAGTTTAAAGATATATAAAACAACGGGTTTTCGCTGAGTATAGGTGCAAGTTCAATTAGTGAACGGTGCAAGGCTTGCTCAGTAAGAAGTTCTATTAAACCGGTTTCTTCTGCTACCGGTATAAAAAGTGCTGGCGATACCAACTGTCCTTGATTTTTCCAGCGCATGAGTAACTCCACGCCATTTATTGTTTTTTCTTCTATGTCGATAATGGGCTGATAGTGATTAAAAAATCGGTTGTCTTTTACTGCATCTTTTAAATCATTTTCAAGCAGTAACTTTTGTTTTATTAGCTCATTCATTTCATCGCTAAAAAACTTAAAGTCGTTTCTCCCGCCTTGCTTAGCGTGCATCATTGCAACATCGGCATTACGGATGAGTATATCTGTGGTTATAGCATCGAATGGGTACAGAGCTACGCCAATACTTGCTGAAATATTAATAGAAAAGTCTTCAATAATTACTTTATTAGCTAATTCATTACTAATTTTTCTTACGGTATCGCGAAGAGATTGGAGTGATTTTATATTTTGAATCAGCACTAAAAATTCATCACCACTTTGGCGGCCAAGTATAGCGTCTTCGCTAAGCATGCCGCTTACTCTTTGGGTAATATTACATAACAACTTGTCACCTACTGCATGACCAAAAGAGTCATTAACAGGTTTGAACTTATCTAAATCAATAAATAATAATGCGCATTGGGTATTGTTTTTATCGGCATATTTAATCGCCTTTTCAATGTTTTGATACATTAAACTACGATTAGGTAGATGTGTTAGAGGGTCAAAATTAGCCAAATAGCGCAGTTCGTTTTCAGCACGTTTTTGTTCAGTTAAATCTTTAATAACAACCACATAGTAACTTGCAGTGTCTTTTGTTACAGCTGTGGCACTTATATGTATTGGATGTTCGTTACTTTTTGCTGTTCTTATATAAACATCACTTTGCCAGTTTTCAGTTGGTTTTAATTTTTTTAAAATACTAGCAAACTCTCTGCACTTATCTTTACCAATTGCTTTAATAAACAATTTAGGGCTAATTTTGGTGGCCGTTTGCTCGTTTGAAAATGTTTCAATAAAACTATTGTTCGCAGAAAATGGCATTAAACGCTTATCGAGTATAAGTAACCAATCGTTTATTTGGCTAAACGCTTCACCTAAAATTTTTGCTTGTTGCTCATTAGCTCGTTGCTCGGTGATATTGGTATATATGCCAGAAACATATAGAGGCTCATTTGTTTGAGGATTGTATATAACTTGTCCTGTATCTTGATACCAGAGCCAATGGCCATTTTTATGCTGTAAACGGTAAGTTGCTTGCCAGTTTTGTTGTTTTTTGTACTTGAAGTAGTTTTCCCATTGGTTTTCAAAACGACGTCGATCGTCTGGGTGTATAAGCGCTAAAAATTGATCTATATGCACGCGTTCAGGTAAGTCTGTATAGCCTAATTCACTTCCTCTGAGCGTATTTACGGAAGCGTCTTTAAAGTTATAATCCCATACGCCGCTTTTATTATTTTTAAGCGCGAGTTCTGTTTGCTTTTGCGAATGAATAGTCGCTCTATGGGCTTGTTTAATTGCTACTCGGCGGCTGCGATACTGCCAAAAAATAACACCCCAAGAATTAAAATAATGTAGGCGGCTATAGCAATGGGCGATCTTCAAGGAGCATACGCCACGTTGATATTAAGTGTTGTAGGCTCGCTTGTAATAATACCATCACGATTATGTGCTGATATTTTTAGTGAGTAATTACCAGGTTGAAGCTTTGTGAAAAACACTTGATTAGATTGTAAATCTTCATATGTAAGAGACGTAGGCCCTGAAAGGATTACTTTATAATATGCTTTATCAATATTAGGGTAAGAAAAGTTAGAAAAACTAACTGTAAGGCCCATGTCTTCATAACTGAGATCAAGTGGTTGGCTAAGGTATTTATGAGGGTAATAATTGAGCTCTTTGGTAAAAAGGTTTATATCGGTAATCGCTACATTATTTTTTTTAAATAATTCTTTTTCATCAAAGTCTAAAGGGTTAAACAGTAGAGCTCCGGCATTGCTACCAAAAATTAACCGGTCATCATTTAATGTTGTTGCTGCTATAGGAGTAAATTGGTTTATATTCAACCCGTCTTTTACTGAATAACTCACCACATTGAGTGTATCTAGGCTTATTTGATATAAACCATTGTCGGTACTTGCCCATAAAAAGCCGTTTTTATCAGGAAGTAACGAATAGATAGAGTCAGTATTAAATGAATTTTTTAATCCTATGTAGTGTTTTCTCTCATAAGTAACTGGGTCAACACCAAGCAAGCCTTCGTGGGTGGTTGCCAACCATAAAATATTTCGTTTTGAGTCTAAGTAAAAGTTTTCTACAGTGTAAAAAATATCTTCTTTAGGATTAAAAGACTGAAATATAGTCGTTAAAGTTTTCGTTTTTTCGTTGTACCTAAGGAAGCTTTTTGATGTGCCAAGTACAAACTCTTCAGGATGTGTGTCGAGGGGTTTATAAAAAGCATAAGAAAATAAAGGGTCAACTTGCTCTTTGAGCCCCTTAATAATTCTTGTTTTTCCTGTTGTTTCATTAAAAACATAAAAATTATCATCCGACATAAATGCATATGTGTCTGCAGATAACTGGGCAAAGCCAAATAAGTTGGATTGGTTAATTACATCTTTTTCTGTGTCTTTATTTTCAATAATTTTACCCGTTTGTTTATCAAACAGTTTAAAACCATCGAAAGTAACAAGCCAAAGGAATTGATTATCACCAATTGAAGACGCAAAAATATCATAAACGGCAGATGCCCCGTATATTGCTTTTGAGTCGGTTGAGCTTAGATATACATCACTTTTATTTGTTGCTTTGTCGTACCGTGCAATTCCATCTTCTGTTCCTAACCAAATAATATTATTTTTGTCTTGGTAGGTGGCATGAATAGTATTGTTACCGGGTAAAGTAATGTGTTTAAACCGTCGGGTTTTAATTGGCCATGTAAACACGCCCTGGGTTCTAGATGCGAGCCAAAGTACGCCGGACTTATCAACCATTAGATCGTTTATTGAGTTTTCATTAATATTAAACTTACTTTTTTCATAATTTAATACGAATTCTAGTTCTTTGGTTTCGCGGTGATAACTGAACAATCCACTTTGGGTTGCTACAAACTCCCCGTAAACAGTATTGGCATAATCCCATATATTATAATCAGGGATTAAAGTTGTAATATTTGCTGCAGATATATTTTTGTTATTATCGAATGCTAATTGATACATGCCTTCAACAGTACCAACAAGTAATCCTAATTCATTATCAACACTTAAGAATTTGACGTTTACATTATCTATCGTATTTTTTTCAGGGGGATGAAGAGGTATTTTTACAAGTTCTGAATTATCTATATTTGCAGTGTATAAACCATCATTTGTACCAATATATAAAGTGTTTTTATATATTGTTAATGACCGAATGTAGTCACCTTTATTTGGCAGGATTAGCTTAAATGTGAAGCGTTTACTCGTCTCATCAAATGTATATATTTGGGCATCTATGGCGAAGTAAAAAGTACCTTGTTGCTGAGTCATTGCAGAGATCGGAGAGAACATTTTTTGTTCTTTATCTATTTGACCAGAATAGATTTTTTCGGTTTTTAAAGTGAGGGGATCTATTATATAAGCACCAGAAAGGTCTGTTGAGACAATGATTTTTCCGTCTTCGGCTTTAAATAATGCATAAATATAGTGTTTATCTAGGCCAAAGCCGCCACTAAAAGTTTTTACATTATATCCATCAAAACGGTTTAAACCCTGTTGGGTTGCTATCCAAATATAACCAATATCATCCTCTTGAGTCTGCAAAACGTAACTTTGTGATAGGCCTTCGTCAGTAGAAATTCGTTGTAATTGTTGAGCATAGTTTTGTGATGCAAAAGTGCTTTGAATGCATAGCAAAAAAACAATAGTGATATGAAAAAAAAGTTTGCTCAAACGCACTTATAAACACTCTCAGTGGAGGATAGGATGATACTTAGCTAGATAGTAAATATAGCATAAGTTTTTATTTTTTAATTACAAATAATATACGTAAAGTTAAAAGCTCTATTTTCAAATAGTGAGCTAATCTATATAGATAACAGTTAATGTTCATAAGGAGAGTATAGTGGTTTTATCTAATATTGATGCAAAAAATAGCGTGTTATTAATAATAGACTTACAAGAGTTGCTTGCTCCTGCAATTAAAGACTTTCCGAATATTTTAAAAAGTACATTGCAGTTAGCGCAGGCGGGTATTATTCACGGTGTCCCAGTCTTAATAACCGAGCAATATGTCAAAGGGTTGGGCGAGACTAATCAGCAAATTAAAAATACGTTACCTAATGCTACGTATCTTCATAAAACGTACTTTAGTGCGTGTGCAGAGCCTAGCTTTGTTGATAAGTTAAAAAGCTATGGTAAAAAGCAAGTTGTTGTTGTTGGCACTGAAGCACATGTGTGTGTTTTACAAACATGCTTAGATTTAATTAAAAATGGTTTTGAAATTATTGTTGCACACGATGGAATTGGTTCTAGAAATCCAGAACATAAAAACCTGGCAGTTGAGCAATTACGCCAAGCAGGTGCGGTAATTTCATGCGCTGAAATAGTTATTTTTCAATGGACAAAAAAAGCAGCAACGCTTACGTTTAAAAAAATACTGCCTATAATTAAGTAGACGGAATGTAATGTAAATTGAATATGTTTATGGTTGTGCAGATAGTTTATTACTGTGCTCAGTGAACTGAAACTTGTTTATGTACGTATATTGCAGACTGCTTTTATAAACAATAATGCAAACAACAATTTTAAGGTTCTTATGTCTAGTATTGGCCGGTTATTTACGATTATTTTCAGTCTTTTGTTTGTCGAGTCTATCGCTATTGGTTTGTACTTCGACACGTTAGCGCAGGCTTTTATGATAGGTTTGCCATTGTGTTTGTTACCTATATGGCTTTTAAACACACAGGGGGATAGTCCTGTAACGCCGCATGTGGTGGCTGCGGCCATAATGATGTTTTCATTTTTGCACATACAACAAACTTTTGGGTTGATTGAAGTACATTTTGAAATATTTATTTTAATGCCCATGTTAATTGTTTTTGTACAGTGGCGAGTGTTTATTACCGCGATTATTTTTGTAGCTGTTCACCATTTATCTTTTTATTATCTACAAACTCAAAATACGGGTTTCTACGTATTTGACCCCGATAGGCTTGCTTTTACTACAGTACTTATACATGCAGGATATGCAATAGTTGAAGTGTTAGTTGCAGGTTATATAGCTAAAACATTACAACGCGAACGTCGTGCGGGTTTATCTTTAAGTTATGCGACAGAGCAAATAATGAAAGATCCTGAGAATATTAAACTATCTCTACGCGCTGATGACACTAAAAGCCAGGCTGTAGCAGGGTTTAACACGTTACTAGATTACTTATCTGATGTTATTAAGCAGGTACAAACTCAATCAGAATCACTGCAAAAAAACTCACAAGAGCTTATACATGTTCATGATCAGCTGGCCGGTGGTGCAGTGCAGCGTACACAACAAACAAATGATATTGCTAACTCTGGCGCTCAAGTTGCTAATGGTTTTAAGCTTGTAGAAGAAGAAAGTGAGGTGCTTAAGCGTCAAGTAGACCATATTACACAAGCTGCAAGCGACGCATTAAAAGAAGTACTTCAAACAGACGCTAAAAGTAGAGAGCTGTTAACACTACTTAATCATACTGAAGAAAAAATAAACCACTTAGTGGCAGCGGGCGATGTTATTTCGGGCTTACTTAATGAAATATCAGGTATTGCTGAGCAAACAAATTTACTTGCTTTAAATGCTGCTATTGAGGCTGCCCGTGCAGGTGAACATGGACGAGGTTTTGCAGTTGTCGCATCTGAAGTGAGATCGTTGGCGAACCACAGTAAAGCAACCACCGACAAAATAGGCGTAACACTCAAAGATCTTGTTAATAATAGTAAAACGTCAACGCAATCAATGAGTCAGTGTGTAAATTTCGTAGTTGATTTAACAAGTATTAGCGCTGCAATGAAAGAAAATATTTCGGCAATGAGCGAGCAAATAGCCGCTGTGTCTTCAAGCTCTGACTCAGTTGCACAAGTGGTAGCTGAGCAAGCAGGTAATACTGAGTTAATAGCAAGTAGTACTGATAATATGCGACAAAATCAATACCAAGATACGCAAATAGTGCAGCAGTTAACCGCTAAAGTGCAGCTAATTGATGTAAGTATAGATGTACTAGAGCAAAGCATTGCCAAGTTTAAATAAATCTAACACTTTCGTATTTTCGCTTATAACTATATGGCTTGTTTGTGTTGTTGCAGGGTTAGTTTATTTTCAGTTAGAGCAACTTAAACCGTTTGATAGCTCAAAAGTTTTATTGCAAAAGCACTGGTTTAATAACTTTAAAAAGCAATTGGACTGGGTTGACACTAATGAAGCGTCGTTAGTGCTTATAACTGAAAAAAATTGCGGGTGCACCATACAAGCCAAGCCGCATATTTCATCGTTAAGCTCCTTTGCTGCCAATAAAGCTATGAAGGTTGTACAAGTTGAATTAACACCAAAGCTTAAACTTGTTATTCCGGCAACGCCTGCCGCCGTTATTATTAATAAAAACGGTGATTTTGTTTATGCAGGGCCGCTCTCCGAAGGGTTAGCGTGTGCCCAGGGAAGTGGCTTTGTTGAAACTGCGGTCACTAATTTAGCTGCAGGTTTTAACTCAAACCTCTTAATTACACAAACCAAGGGATGTTATTGTGTAAATAATGCGTAAATAACGTGCAGAAAAAATTAAAGCTCGCACTTAAATTAATAGGTTCGAGCTTTAACATTGATTAAATTGTAACTAAGCCATAAATACCTAATGACACAAACACACAAGCAGCAATAGCACGTACGGTGTTTAGAGATATTCTTTTTAGTAATGCATTACCAGCATATATAACAGGCACGTTAGCAATTAGCATACCTAACGTGGTTCCTACCGTTACCCAAAACACAGACTGATATTGTGCGCCTAGCAACACTGTCGCTATTTGTGTTTTATCACCAATTTCTGCAATAAAAAATAATACAAAAGCAACTAAAAAAGCCCCGTAGCTATCGTATTTACTACTTACATCTTCGTCTTTGTCTGGAACTAATAGCCAAAGGCCAACAACAATAAAGCTGATGTTTACAAGCCAAGGTAAATATTCAGAAGAAAAACTATTACTTAACCACTGCCCAAACCACGCTGATAGGCCATGATTGAGTAAAGTTGCGGCTAAAATACCAAGAATAAGTGCGCTTTTATTACGAAAACGGGCAGCTAACAGGAGTGATAAAAGCTGGGTTTTATCGCCAATTTCGGCAAGTGTAACAGTGACGGTTGAGGTTAAAAAAACTTCCATTATTGATTCTTACAGGCGGGAATACTAAACCAAGGCAAACAACTATCTCCCGCCATGAGGATAGTGTCTACCTAGGTCTCGCCGATAACGCTTGCTACAACATTACAAACTTACCATGCACATGAGGTGCAATTATGTTGATAAGTTTACTCATTACTGAGCGGGCTACTCCCCTAAGAGGCGGCCATTATTCCATAACTTTATTCTTAGGTAAATATAGTTAAGAGAACAAATACCATCTTTTAATAAATAATTTATATTTATTAGTGAGGAAGCTATTGATAACAATTGTCGTTTAGATTAGTATGCATCTATTGAATGTAATTAACACGGTTTGTATTGATGTATATTTGTCTTTGTCACGGTGTGACTGATAAAAAAATTGAGCAAACAATTGACGATGGTGCAACGACCATGCGTGAATTAACCAAAGAGCTTAAAGTAGGCAGCCAATGCGGTAAGTGTTGTGGTTGTACTAAAAAGATCCTTAATCGCAGACTTATTCAAATTGCGGATGTAACGGATCAAGTTGCTTAATTACATATAAAATTTAGATATAAAAAAAGCAGCTTTTTAGCTGCTTTTTCTATGCTTGTTACTATTTACAGTTGAGACTGTAAGTAGTTTTTGATACCCGTATTTTTAATAAGTAATTGTTGGGTTTCTAACCAATCAATTTGCTCTTCTTGTTCATTTAAAATGTGATCAAGGGCTTCACGGGTAATGTAATCTTTTTTACTTTCAGCCAGTTTAACTGCGCTACGTAACTCATCAATAGTATCGAGTTCAAAACTCATGTTAGCAGCAATCATTTCTTCGCTGTTTTCACCAATACGTAATCGGCCTAGGTCTTGAAGATTTGGTAAGCCTTCTAAAAACAAAATACGTTCAATTAAACGATCAGCGTTTTTCATTTTTTGAATTGATACTTTGTAGTCTGCTTTATCAAGCTGTGTAAAGCCAAAATCTTTAAACATACGTGCATGTAAAAAGTATTGGTTAATACCAACAAGCTCATTAGCGAGTACTTTATTAAGCGCTGCAATAACGTCTTTATCGCCTTTCATAATATGCTCCTACTAAGCCATTTGTGCTTGATGATAATTTTCAGAACCAATCTTATCAATTAAGCCAAGTTGCTGCTCTAACCAGTAAACATGGTCTTCTTCGGTATCAAATAACAGTTTTTCTAAAATGCTACGAGATTGATAATCTTGTTGTTCTTCACATATTGCGATGACGTCTTTAACACACGCAACTACTTCAAGCTCTAGTGTTAAATCGTTTTGCATCATGCTTTTTACATCGTTACCGATAAGTAAATCACGGCGCTTAGTCATATTTGGTACACCTTCTAAAAACAAGATGCGCTTAATAAGCCAGTCTGCGTGATCTTTTTCTTCTTCCATCTCGTGGTTAAGGCGCTCGTATAGCTTATTTAAACCCCAGTCGTCATACATGCGCGAGTGTATAAAATACTGATCGATTGCTGCTAACTCGTTAGCTAACAATGTATTAAACGCATCGATTACTTTTTGATTACCTTTCATGATAAATCGCCTTAACTATTTCAATTGTATGCAGTGTAGTACAAATAGCCAATATTGCAAGTTTTCTCTATAAAAATCATTGCGTTACTATTGGTTTTGATTCTTATTTAAGTTTGCGTTACTGCTTGGTTTGTGGAAAGTTTTTTATTTGTATTAGTATCTGAGAATGATTACTAGAGGTATTTATAAATAATAAGTAGATATACTGCTTTTCATATTATCTTTTTAAATAAATAGGCATGCTGATGATGCCTATTTATTGAGTTTATTACTAATTAAAACTGGTATTTAGCACCTAGGGTAGCCGTTGTTCCTAATCCTTTAATGTTATATCCACCGTAAGTGTAAGATTGTGCGCGGGCAGGGTAGTAATCGCTATTGAACAGGTTTTCGATACCAAAATAGCCACTCCAGCTGGCGTTAACATTGTATTGGCCACTTAAGTTAAATGTGTTGTAGCTGCTAACAGGGCCCTGATCGCCAGAGTATTGGCCCTGTGCATTTTTATCAAAACGCTTTCTGTCGCCTACATATAAAAAACTCATTGCAAGTGATAACTTTTCGTTGGTTTGCCATGTTAAATTAGCAGTGGCTTTCGGCGGGCTGATTTGTTTTGCCCCTAAATATTCATCCGCTTCGGTGTTTTTACCTTCTACGTAGCTGTATGTAGCACTTAATTTAAGATCTTGATTAATAGTATAATTAACTAAACCTTCGTAACCCCATATTTCTTGAGGTGCGCGTACGGGTTCGTAAACACCCGTTACTTCGTTAAATTCATTACTGGTGCCAAGCTCTGAAGTACTTCTGTACAGTGCAAATTCAAAACGAACGTTTTCAAACTGTGAAGTAAAACCAACTTCGTAGTTGTCAATTATAGATGCTTGTGTCTGAATAAGTGCAATATCGTCGACGGTTGCAGCGCGAAGTAAGCGCCCAATATCAGAAATATCAGATCCCTGTGAATAACTAAAAAATGGGCTGAATGCATCTGTTAAATTGTATTTTATGCCTGCATTATACGTTGTAGCGTCATAGTTTATGGTATCACCACGCACATTTAATGGGACTGAGCATTGCGAAGGGGTTCTACACAGTTTTAATGTTTGGTAATCACTTACGCTCAAATCAATACTTTCGTTTCTTACACCTGCTTTTACAATAATATCGTCGTTTATTACCCATTTGGTTTGTAAAAAGCCAGCCACACTTTCCATGTCCATTTCGGGCACCCACACACGGCCATCCACTAAAGGTTGCGAGGTTTTATCGTTTAAGGCATCAATACCGTAGATTAAGGTGGCTGTTACGTTTTCAAAATCAAACTGACTATTAAATGTAGCCCTTGCACCTTGCTTGTCTGATTTAATAACGGATTGGCCACCTGTATAGCCTTCATCGAGGTTAGCTAGGTTAGTGGAGAAAAAGAATACGTTTTCTATATCTTGTTTATAAAGATCGAGGGTCATTTGTGTGTTTTCAAACAACGCGTAATCAACATATTTTAGGGTTATATTTTCGTTGCCATCGGGTCCTTGCGGCTTACCTTGTTTTTGAAGCTCTAAGGGGACGTGTATAGCGTATGTTTTTTCTCCTATATTGCCATCGCCAGTAACATCGCCTAAATCAGTTTTTTGCTGTGAACTGAAATAGTTATAGCTAAACTGCAGTTGCTTTTCGTCGTCAAAATCATAAGTTAGTTTGGTAAAATAGTTTTGAGTCTCAGAGTCTGATAAACCATATTGCAAGCCTAAAATATCGCCCTGCGCATCGCGTTGTACGCCATTTTCTTCATAGCTTGCTGTTAACAGGTAGCTTAGTTTTTCGAACTTACCGTTTACTGCAGCCGCTATTCTGCCGCCACCACTTTCTGCTAACTTAACAGCGCTAAAGCGGCTTGAAATACTTATTTCGCCTTCTGGTTTACCATCACTGCGAGCCTGTTTTGTTATGTAGTTAATAATGCCACCTGAGGCACCATTACCATAAATAGACGTTGCGCCTTTTATTACTTCAATGCGCGCTATTGCACTTGCATCAAGTGTTTTTACGCCTAAAGAACCATTACGAAGAGGAGTTGATTGCGGTACACCATCAATCATTATTAATGGCGCGCGGCCGCGTAGCGTTTGTCCTGAATTACTTGAGCTGCCTGTATTTGGGGCAAGGCCAGGAACCATTTGCGCGAGTAAACTTCCCAATTCTGAGCTTACTTTTAAATGCTGTTGTATTTGTTGCTGATTAATAACGGTAATCGAGGCAGGTACTTCGTCAATGCTTTCTGATATGCGGCTGCCTGAAACAATGACATGCTCTAACTGATCAGAAGTGTATTCATTTTTATTATTTTCATTTGCTAACGTGTTAGTACTTATTGCAATAGCAATAAGGCAAAGCGAAGTTTTTAACATGGGGTGTCTTAGTTGATAACAATTTACGTAATGGTAATTATTATCAACTAATGACGCAAGTGTTAATGAGATTTATTTCCATTTATGACGTTTTAACCAAAAATATACACCGCTTACAATAAAAAATGCGAGTGAAAGGGCTATTAATAACCATAAAAACTGCACAATAGGACCTGCAAAATCACCAATGTGAAACTTATACTTAAAGTTCCATGCTTGTGTTGTGAAGTTGGTTTTACTGGCGTCAAATGAGTTTAATACTTCACCAGTAAATGGGTTAGTCCAAACCCAGCTGTAAGCGTGGCTTTCGCCAGGGTTTTGCATTCTCAGTGCAATTGCTTCGTCATCCTTTTTAGGTAAGTAAATTCTATATAATTTACCGTCTGGAAATACGTTCTCTGCATTTTTAATTGCTTCATTGTAGTTTAAAGCAGCTTGAGAAGGGGTTATTACTTTTGGTGCTTTAGGTCTTTGTTCTACCTTGTTTAAGGTCACAAATTCTAATACCGATTGAGTTTGTGTTTTCCAGTTAAATGCCATACCAGTAAATGCAATCAGTATAAGCGGTATAAAAAAGTAAACACCAAGCACTGTATGAAATTGATACATGAGCACTCTAAATTTGGCTTTTGGTTTTATAGCTAAACGTTTAACTCTGTTTTTGGGCTTTACCCATAAATAAAAGCCCAGTAATACATTTATTAAAAGTAGCAATGCACACACCGACATCCAATTTCGAAAGGTTTTTTCACCTTTACTGTTTTCAAACAACAGCCAACGATGTAATCCCATAGCAAACCCATAAATCGTATCGGTTGATTCATAGATGTTTAGTACACTCCCAGAGTAGGGGTTAACACTGGCGTAGTGTTTATTGGCTAACCGAAATTGCCATGCTGCGTTTGGCGCTTGTTCGGGCATAAAAAAGGTGATTTTTTGCTTAGTTTGAGCTTGTACATTTTGTATAAGTTCATCGTAAGGCATTAAGTTTTTTTTGGGTGTTACTTGCCATTTCTCAGGCTCTATTAGGTGCTGTATGTCTTTTGCATAAATCATAACAGCACCGGTTAGGCTCACTATTAATAAAAATAGTCCGCTAATTAGGGCAAGGCCTAAATGAATTCTACGTAACCAAAGTTTCAAAAACGGTATCTCATTATGAGTTAATGACAATATTGTAAATGATAATACGAGCTGTTTTCAATTAAATAGTTATGTATTTGGTTTAGCTTGTTATTAAGAACATTAAATTAGGCTTTTATTCGCGATTGGTCGGATTTCTATTATGCAATTTTCGATATTAAAATTGTTGTGTAAAAAACTTTTAACTGCGGCTAAATCAATTACGTGCTGAGTGCTAATAATAAGCTCGCAATAATTTTCTTTATCGTCTAGTTGCCAAAGCTTGATGCTCATTACCGATTCGATATTAAATTCATTACTAATAGCATGTGATATTGCATCTGTATCAATATTGCTAGGCGCTGCTTGCATTAAAATTTTGCAGCTTTGCTTTAATAGTAAAATGCCATGATAAATTACATAAAGAGAAATAAGCACAGTGGCAATTAAGTCAACGATATACCACTGGTATAAAATAATTAAGGTGCCTGCAATAATAACAACAATAGATGCCATTGCATCTGATACGTTATGAATAAAGGCCGCTTTTATATTTATACTGTGATTTGCGCCAGCTCGGTAGGTTAAATATGCGGTTGCTAAATCAATAATCAATGCTATTGCTGCCACCCACACAACTATCCAACCATTAATTTGTTGAGGGCTTAAATAGCTCGAAATGGCTTCAAAAATTAGATACACACCAATTAATATCAATGTACTGCTATTAAAAAGTGTGGCAAGTATTTCAGCGCGTTTATAGCCAAAATGATGAGTGGTGTCAGCAGGTTTATTACCAATTTTACGTGCAACGAGCGCGATAAATATAGAGGCAGCATCACTTAAATTATGAAGTGCATCGGCTATAAGTGACAAACTGCCCGAAAATATCCCGCCAATAACTTGGGCTACGGTTAGCAATACATTAATAACCACAGCAACGGTGAGCTCTTTATTGCTTTGATTTTCGTCAACATGACTATGTGAGTGATCGTGCGCCATAATGCCCTCAAACGCATTGATTAAATACTGCTTATATCACGAGGAGTTTAAAACAGCTACAGAAGTTGTAGCGTAAGCAAGCGTAATTATAAGTTAGTAATAAAGGCGTATTTTTTAAAAAATGTGAATTTAAGATTGTAACGCTAAATACCCAGTTTTTAAGGAGTTTACCGCTCAAAACTTGCGTCTTTATATATTTAGTGCATTAATGTAAGTAATATTAAATGATTATAAGTTGCTGGATATTAAGCATGGACAAAGGTTTAAACTTTGGTGAATTAACAGGTAAAGGACAGTCTGTTCGAAGTAAGTTAATTATAACCTTTATAATTATAGCCTTAGGGCCACTTTGTATACTTACGTGGTTTAGTCTTGAACATGTAAATAGCACGCTTAAACAAAATGCAGACACTGAACTTAACGAGCTTAATAATATAGGTAAGCAATTTGCTGATATTTGGTTTACAGACCATGTTAAAGATTTATATTTGCTTAGGGCGCAGTTTGATATCAGCCCCAATAAAAAGCAAAAATTAATTAATCAATTTATTGAGCAGTATGATTTTGTTAATCATGTAGAGCTTATTGATGTAAACCTCGTTAAATCACTACCTTCATCTCCCTTTTTTAATATTATTAAAGATCAACGTTTTAATAACATACTCTCTGGTATTAAAAATACAGGTAAAATCCAATTTCAGTCAATGACAGTCTCAGGGCGTGAGTATCATATTATTGGCTTACCGTTAGTAAATACCGAAAATAAGCTACAAGCCATATTGCTCTCAGATATAAATTTAAACGGCTTATTAAATAATCTAAGTAAAATACACGCTGTAAATAAAGACATAACATTTTATGTTATGCATAATAATAAAATTCAAAAAAATAATAATTCAGACGATTCTCAACCAGTATTTTTCTCTCAAAACGGCTCCCCAACGCAACGTGTCTTTTCTTACAGTAATAAAAATGAAGAGACTTTATACGGGTATATTGATTCTCTAGAGTTTTTAAATGAATCTGGATGGCAGTTACTTGTAACAAAACCAAAAGAAGTTGCACTACAAGGTGCTAATTTTTATAAACAGCTTGCTTTATTAACAAATGCGGGGGCATTGCTGTTTATATTAACGTCATCGTGGTGGTTTGGGCGTCGACTTTCTAGACCTTTAATTAACTTAGCTAAAATTGTTGAAAGTATTACAAAAGGAGACAAGGTAAAAGTCCCTGTAATAAACGACAGTATTGAGTTTAACCAGCTTTCATTGGGTTTACGTAATTTAGTAGCCGTAAAAGAAGAGCAACAAAGTATATTACAAAAACAACGCTCTGCACTTCAAATTGCATTAAAACAATTAGCCGAGCAAAAAAGTGCATTAGATGAACACGCTATTGTTGCTGTAACTGATTTGCATGGCACCATCACTTTTGTAAATAAGAAATTTTGTGAGATTAGTGGCTACGATGAACACGAATTAATAGGCGAAAACCATCGCCTTTTAAATTCAGGTAAACACGAAAAAGCATTTTTTAAAAATATGTATAAAACGCTTAAACGTGGTGATATATGGAACGGGCAAATATGCAATCAAGCTAAGCATGGTGGTTTTTATTGGGTAGATACCACCATTGCACCATTTTTAGATGAAAATGGAAAACCGCAAAACTATATTGCTATTCGTACTGACATTACAGCCCTGAAATTACAAGAGCTAGAGCTTGAGCAACACAAAACACAGTTGCAGCTAGTGATTGACTCAACAGCAGTGGGTATTTGGGATTGGTACATTGATACTAAAAATGTGACATTTAATAACCGCTGGGCCGAGATTATAGGTTACAAGCTCAGTGATATTGAACCTTGTACTATAGATACTTGGTATACCTACGCTCACCCTGATGATTTAGCTATGTCGGAGAAAAAACTTCAAGCGTATTTTTCCGGCGAGACTGACTATTATGTTAGTGAAGCCCGCATGAAGCATAAAAACGGACATTGGATTTGGGTTCTCGATACTGCAAAAATAGTTGAGTGGAATACCGATGGCTCTCCAAAACGCATGATCGGTACGCATTTAGATATATCAGATCGAAAATCTACAGAGCTTGAGCTACAAGGAAGCCGAGACAGATTTGCATCTTTGGTATCAAATATCCCTGGCATTATTTATAGATGTAAGTTTGATGACAAATTAAGCATGCTTTACATGAGCGAGCAAGCGAGTGAAATAACTGGTTATTCACCCGATGAGTTGATACACAATGAAGACCTTTGCTTCTTTGATTTAATATGTGAAGACGATTCTAAAAAAATAAAAGATGAAATTGTCCGTTGTGTTAGCGCTAAGCAGTCATGGTCTGTTGAGTATAGAATTAAAGCCCGCGATGGCTCTTTGCATTGGGTAAACGAAAAAGGCCAAGCGATTTACGCAGATGATGGCAACATATTGTATTTAGATGGGTTTATTTTAGATATTACGGATCGTTACAACACTCAATTAGAAATAAATCGTCAGCAAAATTTACTCGAATCCATGAGTAAGCAAGGTCAGATTGGCGCATGGGAAATTGACTTAGAGGCACATACGCTTTATTGGTCTGATGAAGTTAAAGTTATTCATGAGGTACTAGAGGGCTATGAGCCTAGCATAGATACCGCAATTGATTTTTATAAACCAGGAGTACACCGAGACACTATTAGTACCTTGTTTGAATGCGCTGTGACTCTAGGTGAAAGTTGGAGTGTTGAGCTTATTATTTTAACTTATTCGGGGCAGGAGCGTTGGGTTAAATCAATGGGCCAAGCAGAGCTTAGAGATGGAAAATGCGTACGTGTTTTTGGCTCGTTTCAAAGTATTGATGCGCATAAGCGACTTGAACTCGAAAGCGAAAAAACAAACAGGTATAACAAAAATTTAGCCGCACTTACTGTTGCCCCTGAAGTACAAAACAGTAATGTAGAACAAGTTAAAAAGTTAGCAGTTAAATCTATGTGTGAAGTGCTAGATATTACTCGCGCTTCGGTATGGATTTTTAACGATAAAAGAGATGTGATGACATGTCATGGTTTATACATTAAAGGGCAAGGTTTTGTAGATACAAATGCTGTTTTAACTGCTAAAGACTACCCTGAATATTATAACGCCATTTATAAGCAAAACTTAGTAGCTATTGATGATGTTTATACGCACCCAGCAACTGCTGATTTTATAGAAGCGTATGCAAAACCACTAAATATTAAATCGATGCTTGATGCAGTGATAGCAACTGGCGATGGTAATTTAGGTATTTTGTGTGCTGAAACGGTAGGCGAGCACCACAATTGGACGCAAAGCGAAGAAACGTATCTTCGATCATTAGCTACTTTAGTGGGAAGCTCTTTAGTTTCTCAGCAGCGTAAAGTAATCAGTGAGGAGTTAAAAGTAGCGCTTGTTAAAGCTGAAGATGCAGCGCTTGCTAAGAGTCAATTCTTAGCAACTATGAGCCACGAAATAAGAACGCCAATGAATGGTGTGCTCGGTATGCTAGAGCTTGTTCAATTAGAATCATTACCTAAGTCAATAGAGACAAAAGTAGACATTGCCAAAACAAGCGCACATTCTTTATTAGCCGTAATTAACGATATTTTAGATTTTTCTAAAGCCGAGGCTGGTAAAATCGAACTTGAAGAAATTAACTTTAATGGACGAGATTTAATTGGCGAAGTTGCCGCCGCGCAAGCATTTACTGCTCAAGACAAAGGCATTGAAATAATTTTAGATTTGTTAGCCTTGGAGCCTT
This sequence comes from Pseudoalteromonas sp. Z9A6, assembly GCF_011378805.1. Taxonomy (NCBI): domain Bacteria; kingdom Pseudomonadati; phylum Pseudomonadota; class Gammaproteobacteria; order Alteromonadales; family Pseudoalteromonadaceae; genus Pseudoalteromonas; species Pseudoalteromonas sp. Z9A6. The sequence continues at coordinate 121,245 of NZ_WTKZ01000001.1, read as the reverse complement.
CGCAATTATGTGGTGACCCCGGGCGAATTCGCCAAGTGCTTACTAATTTACTGAGTAACGCCGTTAAGTTTACGGCTAAAGGCGAGGTTGTGGTAAGTGCGAAAATTAATAAAGTGGTTCAAGGTTTAGAATTTGTTGTAAGTGTAAAAGACTCAGGCATAGGAATAAGTGAAGACAAACAACAGCAATTATTTACTCCGTTTTCTCAAGTAGATGCATCAACAACGCGTGAGTACGGGGGCAGTGGCTTAGGGCTGGCTATTTGTAAGCAGCTTTGTGAACTAATGGGGGGAGCTATCTCTCTCACTAGCGAAGCCGGTAAAGGGAGTACTTTTACTGCCACTATAATGCTGACTCCGGGAGATCAAAAAGAACGTTATATTCCTAATATTAATATGGAAGAGCTAACCGTTTTGGTTGTTGATGATAACGAGACAAATCGAATTGTAATTTCACAGCAGCTTGAGCACTGGGGCGCTAAAGTTGCGCTTGCATGTGACGCACGCGAAGCTCTTGATATGTGCGCGCAGCAGTATAAAAGTAACAATTGCATGTATGACATTGCAGTGCTTGATATGCAAATGCCAGGAATGGATGGTATAGAGCTGTGTAAAGCACTAAAAGCACATGAACATTATAAATCAATGCCACTTGTAATGATGACCAGTATTGCTGGTATGGAAGGTGCGCAGCGCTATTCTAATGCAGGCTTTCAGGCATATTTCCCCAAACCTGTAACCACTGCCGATTTAATTTCTGCACTGTCAGTCATAACAAGTAATGATTCAGATGAGACACTCCCACTTGTTACTTCAGGCTATATTTCCTCTCTTAAAAAAGAAAAGGTGCAGGAACCTACCCAAATATTACTTGTAGAAGATAATCCAATTAATCGGCAAGTGGCTACATTAATGCTCAAAAAGCTTAATTGTGACGTTACAATTGCCGGGAATGGTCAACTGGCAATTGATATATTAAAAGCTCACGATTCAGGGTTCTTTAAGTTAGTACTTATGGATTGCCAAATGCCTGTTATGGATGGTTTTGCTTCAACCGCGGCTATTCGCAAAGGATTAGCGGGTGAACAGCACAAAAATATTAGAATTATTGCTATTACGGCTAACGCAATGGGCTCTGATAAAGAGCGTTGTATAACCGCTGGAATGGATGATTATTTGAGTAAACCTATTCAATTAGATATTTTAAAAGATAAATTAGAGCAGTATATTTAAGGTAAAAATACAATGAGCCAACCCGTTATAATACGTGATGCAAAACCAAGTGACGCAAAAACAATTTTGCACTTTATTACCGAACTTGCCATATACGAAAAAGAACCGGATGCGGTAAAAACCGATGAACAGGCTATTTTAGATACTCTGTTTAGTGAAGGTGCTACTGCGCACAGCATAATTTGTTTAGAAGGTGATGAGCCAATTGGTTTTGCGGTCTATTTTTATAATTACTCTACATGGTTAGGTAAAAATGGCCTATACCTTGAAGATTTATACGTAAGCCCAGATAGCCGTGGCAATGGTGCAGGCAAAGCCATTATGAAGCACTTAGCTAATAAGGCGATTAGTAATAACTGTGGTCGTTTTGAATGGGTAGTGCTTGATTGGAATAAACCCGCTATCGATTTTTACAATAGCATTGGTGCAAAGCCGCAAAACGAATGGATTATATATCGCTTAACAGGGCAGGAATTACTAGACTTCGCTAAATAGTTAATGAAAATCATTTGCATTTAGTTTTGTGGGTGTGTAAGTTAACTACACGCCCATAAATAAACGTGCAGATGATTATATGATCTCAGGTCAAAAACAATCCCACTCAGATTTACTTTGTCTTGATCAAGCATTAAGCCCTTGGCAGTCGAATATAATGCAAGGTAATTATGCATTTGAACAAGGTGCACTTCTCGAAGCCCGCGATAAATACTTATTAGCTAAAACACTTGCAGATCATCTTCTTCAGCAGTTTTTATATGCTCAGATTAATAACAATGCCATTTATGCTATTGAGCATTGTATACCCGCACTTGTTGTTGCGTCGCATAATTTAGCTGATACCTATATAGCTATGCAGCAGCCAGAAAATGCATGCAAATGGCTATGCGAAGTACACTTAACACTCTGTTCGCTAATTAAGCATACTCATTACGATATACAAAAAGTGAGTAAGCATCATTACACTAAAACGTCCTCTGAACTTGTATTATTTGCAAGACGCTATCATTTTTTACCTGAGCTAATAGAGCAAGTGAATTTTTGCTTATGCTCAGAGAGCACTACAAACAATCAACTGCACTAATTTAAAAGAAAAAGGAGTATTTATGGCTTTTACTTTGCCTGCACTTAACTATGAGTACGATGCGCTTGAGCCTCATATTGATGGTAAAACAATGCATATTCACCACACATTGCATCATCAAACGTATATCAATAAAGCCAATGCTGCTTTAGCAGATACTGTTTATGCAACCGCAAATGCTGAAAAATTACTTAAGGGAATAAACAGTCTGCCTAGTAATTTACAAAAAGCAGTACAAGAGCATGTAGGAGGGCATTTTAATCACAGCTTATTTTGGCAAGTAATGAGCCCTCAAGGAGGAGGTGAACCTGAAGGTAGTGTAGCTCAGGCAATAAATGAACAGTTTGGCAGTTTTGATAAGTTTAAAGAGGAATTTACTGCTGTTGCAATTAGTCAATTTGGCAGTGGTTGGGCGTGGCTATGTGTGACCCCAGATAAAAAGTTGATTGTAGAAAATAGTGCTAATCAAGATTGCCCTTTAATGCAGGGAAATACCCCTATTTTGGGACTTGATGTATGGGAGCATGCCTACTATTTGAAGTATCAAAATAAGCGTCCTGACTATATTGCTGCTTTTTATAATGTAATTAATTGGACTGAAGTTGAAAAACGCTACCTAGCCGCAGTAAGTTGAGTGCCGAATATGGCTAGTAATACAGTTTATTTTCTATAAGCTAGGCTCTATTAGATTAATTTATAGAGCCGTTTATGGACACTTCACATTGGCAAAAAGCACGTCAGAGTCGCGATCCTCGTTTTGACGGGCTTTTTTACGTAGCGGTAAAAAGTACCGGTATTTATTGCAGACCAATTTGCCCTGCACCAACGGCTCACGAAAAAAACGTTGCTTATTATCAGTTTGCCCATAACGCGGCGCAAGATGGTTTTAGGCCCTGTATTCGTTGCAGGCCCGATAGTGCCCCAGGCAGCGCAGCATGGCAGGGTACAAAAACGACGGCACTTAGAGCAAAACAGTTAATAGATCAAAATGACGAGCACGACTGCGAAAAATTAGCAGCTCGTTTAGGCGTAAGTAGTCGTTATTTAAGGCAGTTGTTTAAGCAGTATTTTGGCGTGTCGATTACGCAATATCGATTATTTAACCAATGCCACTTTGCTAAAAAACTGATTCAAGAAACACATTTACCCCTTACCGAAATAGCATTTGCCGCTGGCTTTAAAAGTATTAGGCGTTTTAATGATGCTTTTTTACAGCAGTTAAATATAGCTCCCTCAAAGCTGCGCAGTGGCGATAAAAAACCAACGTCAACACTCATTTTAACCCTGCCATTTAGGCCGCCTTATAATTGGCCTGCTTTGCAGAGCTTTTTACAAAGGCGCTTGATAAAACCAATGGAGTGGATAACACAAACGAGCTACGGACGTACTTTTGCAAGTGAGGAATATAAAGGAAGCTTTACCGCTGAATTTATAGCGAGTAAAAATCACTTTAGTGTATCTATCAATATAGACAATACGGTGTACTTACAACCTGTTATAAATAATATACGCCGTGTGCTTGATTTAGATGTTGATATTAATTTAATTGAAACGCATTTAAGCGCCAATATAAACAATGCGTTTACAGTGTGTGAAGGGCTCAGACTTCTAGGGATTTGGTCAAGTTTTGAAGCCGGTATAAGGGCGGTACTCGGACAACAAGTGAGTGTTACTGCGGCGCATAATTTAGTAACAAAGTTAGTTGACGAATTAGGCGAAAAAGAGGGCGATGCCGTTTATTTTCCTACGGCTAAAATTGTTGCTAATAGTGATTTTGCATTTTTTAAAATGCCACAAGCACGCAAAAATGCGCTACACAACTTAGCCCAGTTTTGTGCACTAAATCCTGAAAATGACGATTTAGACGAATGGCTTAATTTAAAGGGAATTGGTCCTTGGACGGTAAATTATGCAAAGTTGCGAGGGCAAAGCCAGCCCGATATATTACTTGATGGCGACTTAGGTGTTAAAAAAGCTCAAGCGGCGGCAAACCCTTTCGTACCTGCTAACAGCGCTCCTTTTCGCTCTTACTTAACTTTTCAACTTTGGCAGCAATTATAATGATCATTCAAACATCCATTTCGAGCCCTATAGACGACATAATTATTCAAGCGACAGATAAAGGAGTGAGTTACGTTGGGTTTTATCCTCCAGTTGAGCACCTTCATACGCCATTTGAGCAAGTCGCTAACAAGGCGGTGCTTATTTGTGCTGCGCAGTTAAATGAGTACTTTGCAAAAAAACGTACTACTTTTGATGTACCACTTGATACAAATGGTACGGTATTTCAACAAAGCGTATGGCAAGCACTATTAACGGTACCTTTTGGAAAGTCGCAAACATACGGCTATATTGCAAACCAACTCAATAATCCAAAAGCAGTGAGGGCAGTAGGTGCTGCGAATGGTAAAAATCCGATTAGTATTATAGTGCCTTGCCACCGAATTATTGGCGCAAATGCAAAGTTAACGGGCTATGCTGGTGGGCTTGATAGGAAACTTTGGTTGCTGAAACACGAAGGATTAATGTAAATTAATTGATAAAATATAGCCAGTCTGCTTAACTCAACCTATAATTTAAATAATCAACTAATAAAAATTATTATGCGTATTAATAGCTTAGTGTACTTTTTTATTGCCAGTTTAATGTTTACCGCTACTGCGTTTAGCAAGCCGCAAAGTCTCGTGTTTTGTTACGAAGACAAAAATATAGCTCCTATGTTTTTAGGTGATGGCCAAAATATACCAACAGATAAACCTGGTGCATCAATCGAAATACTTCAAAAACTTGATTTAGCATTGCCCAATGTAGCAATATCATTTGTTAGAAAGCCATGGCGTAGATGCTTAAACGATTTAGAATTTAATCGAGTTAATGCTGTTATTGCAAGTTACCGCAAAGGGCGAGAAAACGTTGCTGTTTACCCTGTTGATGAGCAAGGTAAGTTACAAGATGACTACGCAGTAAGTGAATTTGGCAGCTGCCTTATAGGGCGTTATAAATTTCATAAGGAATGGGAGACTCGCGAAGTATTTCAAAATAAAGCATTTACGATAGCTATTCCTAATGGCTATGGACTAAATAGCGCGTTGAAAGAAGAACCATTTTTTATTCATAATACGTTCTCTAAAAGCAAAGCTTTTGAGTTGCTAGATAAGGGCGTGGTGCAGGCAAGTGTCGATCTATGCCAAGTAGATGGCTTAAAAGTGTCGAGTTACCCTTATAAAAGTAAAAATGTTAAACCTATCTACCCACCGTACGAAACCAGCCATGGTTACCTTATTTTTTCCTAAATTCTACGAAGAAAATAGCACTCTAAGCTTGCAAATGTGGCAATGGTTATCAAAATTTGAAAGTGCACCTGTGTATATTAAATACTTACAACCACCTAAATAACCTCATTAAATTCGCGTTTGTAAATTGGTATTAATTTAATATTAAGGTAGCATAAGCGCACTTTTTATAAAATGGCACCGCAATGGCTCAATTATACTTTTACTACTCTGCAATGAACGCAGGTAAATCAACCACGTTATTACAATCTGCATTTAACTATAAAGAACGTGGCATGGAACCTGTCATCCTTACTGCGGCCATTGATGATAGACAAGGCGTGGGTAAAGTATCGTCTCGTATTGGCTTGCAAGCTGATGCGCATGTATTTGATGCTAGCAAAGATGTTTTTGATCTTATTCAATCACTCAACAATGATAAAAAACGCCATTGTGTATTAGTTGACGAGTGTCAATTTTTATCAAAAGAACAAGTAATGCAATTAACCGATGTGGTTGATGAACTTGGTATACCGGTATTGTGTTATGGCCTGCGTAATGACTTTAGAGGCGAGCTATTTATAGGGTCGCAATACTTACTTGCGTGGGCTGATAAGTTAGTTGAGCTTAAAACTGTATGCCACTGCGGGCGTAAAGCTAACCATGTACTTCGTACCGATGAAAATGGTGAAGCAATTGCCGATGGTAACCAAGTAGAAATTGGCGGCAATGACCGATATGTTTCGGTATGCCGCAAACATTATAAAGCCGCGTTAAATATGGGCCGACAAAGCATTTAAAAATGTATCAATATCTTCGCGCGTAATATCTAAATGCGTTACTAGCCTAAGCTGCTTGCTTGGGCTAAATAATATACCTTGTTGTTTAAGTGCCTCAGCAACCTCTTCAATGTTTATACTGTTAGTGTATGTTGCGTAAACCATATTAGTGGTGTTACTCATATCGACAGTAAAGCCACTGATTTCACTTAATTGTTGAGCCAAATAACGTGCATTTGCATGATCGTCTTTTAAGCGCTCTACATTGTGCTCAAGTGCAAACTGCCCAGCGGCTGCAAGCATTCCGGCTTGACGCAAACCGCCACCAAGTACTTTTCTCCATCGTCTTGCTTTATTAATAAGTGCTGGTGAGCCTAATAATAAAGAGCCTACGGGCGCTCCCAAGCCTTTAGATAAACAAATAGAAACTGAATCAAAGTGTTTTGTAATTTCAGTGATATCAACATTTAGCTCAACTGCGGCATTAAATGCACGTGCGCCGTCTAAGTGCAGCGCTAAATTATGTGTGTTAACAAAGTCACGAGCTTGGGCTAAGTACTCAAGAGGCAGCACCTTTCCGCCAATGGTATTTTCTAAACTAAGCAATCGCGTTTTTGCAAAATGGCAATCGTCTGGTTTTATAGCCGCCGATATTTTACTAAAAGGTATACTGCCATCAGCATCGTTTTCGATAGGCTGTGGTTGCACAGACCCTAAAACAGCTGCACCGCCGCCCTCAAACTTATAGTTATGCGCATTTTGGCCACAAATGTATTCGTCACCTCGCTCACAATGCGCCATTATTGCAAGTAAGTTGGCTTGTGTACCTGAGCTACAATAAAGTGCGGCTTCAAAGTTAAAACGCTTACACGCATAAGCTTCTAGTTGGTTAACGCTTTCATCATCACCATATACATCATCACCAACCGGTGCGCTGCACATAATATCGCGCATTTCTTTTGTTGGTTTTGTAACTGTATCAGAGCGAAAATCTATCATGATTGCCTTATCCTTTTTATTGTTTTTAATAAAATTGGTATTAATCAAGCTCGCTACAAATTTGCTCGCGGGTTTCTTTATCAAAGTAGCTCCATGCAATAAAGCGGCTAATTTTTTGACCTTGTGCCATATCAACTATTTTATATTGTGCTATCGGGTGGGCTTTTAATACTTTTTCAAGGGCTGCAATATTATCTTTTTTGGATACTAACGACGTAAACCACAGTACTTGCTCTGCAAAGTCTTCGCTTTCTTTAATCATATTAGAGATAAACTGTACTTCACCGCCTTCGCACCATAATTCATTATTATGGCCACCAAAGTTAAGCGCGTTACTTGGTGTTTTGCCTAAGTTTTTCCATTTACGTTCACTACCTTTAGTCGCTTCTTCTTCACTGGCATGAAACGGAGGATTACAAAGTGTTAAATGGAATAAATCTTTTTGATTTATAACGCCTTTAAAAATATGTGATGCGTTTTTTTGTTGTTTTAGGGTTATTTTTAAACCATTAAACTGAGCAATTTGCTTTGCTATTTTTACTGAGGTTGCATCAATATCAGTCCCTGTAAAATGCCACTTATATTCACTTGTACCAGTAAGCGGGTAAACTAAATTAGCGCCAGTACCAATATCAAGTACTTTAATTTGCTTACCTAAAGGTATTTGTTGTTGATTATCATCACTTAATAAGTCGGCTAAGTAATGAATGTAGTCAACACGCCCAGGTATAGGTGGACATAAGTTGTGCTCGGGAATATCCCAAAAATCAATATTATAATGTGCTTTTAAAAGAGCTTGATTTAGTGTTTTAACGGCTTTGTTATCACTAAAATCAATACTTTTAGTACCTGCAGGTGTGGTTATAACAAAGGGCAGTAGAGCAGGGTGCTCTGTTGTTAATAAATCGAAGTCGTACCCATTTTTATGTAGGTTACGAGGGTGTAATTTTGAACGTGCTTTATTTTCTTTCATGGCTTCATTTTAACAACAGATATGATGTGGTGATTGTAACAAATGCTGATGAGTAAAGTGCAGACATTTCCTTTGGTATATTTAATATTGCTGGTAGGATGAGTTGAAAATAATAAAAAGGAATAACTGTGGCAATTTCTCAGCAATCAATAATAGTTGATTTAGACTCTCAGCAAACTCTTCATTTACGCCGTATTAGCGATGAAGATCAGCAAGGGCCCATCGTATTTTTTATGCATGGAGCAATAGAAAACGGTAAAATTTTTTACACCCATTCTAATAAAGGGCTTGCCCCTTTTTTGGCTGAGCATGGGTATAGATGTTATGTGGCTGATTTACGTGGACGAGGTGATAGTAAGCCAATTATTTCGAGCGAGTCCGAATATGGACAAACTGAGTCTATCCTAGAAGACATTCCTGCCTTTATTAAGCAAATAGAGTTGATTGAAGGCAAGAAGCCTGACTACTGGGTCGCTCACTCTTGGGGCGGGGTATTGATGAACAGCGCGTTTGCACGTTTTCCAGAATATATTAATGATGTAAAAGCGTGTGTGTATTTTGGCTCTAAGCGTTCTTTATTTAATAATCATCCTCAAAAATTATTACAAGCCAATTTAATTTGGTATTTTATGGCACCTTTACTTGCTAAAAAACACGGCTATTTAAATGCTAAAGGTTATAAGTGGGGAAGCGATAACGAAACTCAAAAGTCGCATTATCAAAGTATGCAATGGGCTAAAAAGAAGCCATGGATAGATTCTGATGATAATTTTGATTATGCAAAAGCGCTAAACAACCTGCATTTACCGCCAACGCTTCATATTGCTGCGGTAAAAGATAAAGCATTAGCGCAACCAATCGATATTCAAAAATTTATGGACGAATCGGGGCTAGGCATTCAACAAATGCAAATTTACGGTCGTAAACACGGGCATAATTTTGATTACGATCATATTAATATGCTTACCCACCCAAGTGCGCGTGATGATCAATTTAAAGATTTACTTAATTGGTTTAAAGCACATCCGATTAATTAATTCTCATCAAGTAACTTTAAAAGAGGTGTTTTGTAACGCTCCCACTTAGCGATTGCGGCGTTATTAATAGGTTGGCGAATAGCATGTTTACTCAAGGTCGTTACCGGTGTTTTTTGTTTATAAAATGCTAAGCAGCGCTCTTCAAAACTACAGTTTAAAAAACCAAGTAACTGCGTTAGCTGCTCTTTTGGGTTACTCACTAAATCTTCGTAACTGACATCATAAATTGGCATCTCTTTAAAAGAGTGCCAATGGCTCATCAATTTTTCATACAACTTATGATAAAGCTTAAACTCAGGTAGTGAGCAAAAGTAAGGCTCGTTTTCAGCAAAGTAATTAGTGAAGATAGAAAATGCGGTGGCATTAAAATCACGACTTAAATTTATAAATTTAGCATTTGGAAATAGAATATATATAAGTCCGAGCGACTGATAATTACTCGGCAGTTTATTTATTATAAAAGGTCTGATGGGCGATGCTGTTTTTAATGTTGTAATATACAGCTCGCGGACTTTTTTGATTAAATCCGGCGTTAAATATGCTAAACATTGCGGGTAAGTCACTCCCGTTTTTTGTTCGATAAAAGCAACTGCGTTATTACTAATACTCGTGCTCTCTCCTAGGCTCGAAAACTGACTATGGCTTGCCAGCATTTGCTCCACAAGGGTAGAACCACTACGAGGCATGCCAATAATAAATACAGGCGTGATATTACCCGTAAACTTTTTATCGGCAGAGGCTATAAACTCCTCGGTGTTGTATTTTATTATTTCATCGTAAAAAGGGGTTAAATCTTTAGTGTTAAATTCACTTAATTTTTTTTGTAATTTATTCGCCAATATAAAATAATTAAATGCTTGCTCGGTATCCTCAAGTGCATCGTAACTGTTTGCTAATGCGTAGTAACACACCATTTTTAAACGTAAATTACTCGTTTGAGTTAATAAGTGGTGCAAATTACTTACATAATTATGCTCATTATCAAAGCGACCTAACTGCACAAGTTCAAATAAAATATAAGCTGTTACAGGGTATACCCCAATACTGAGTGCATGAGCAAAGGTTGTATGAGCTTTATCTAACTCGCCATGTGTTAAATAGTGCTGTGCTAAGTAATAATGAGGCTCTGGGTTATGACTTGCTAATTTTTTTGCGTATTCAAGCACCGTTAGTGCATCGTTTGGCGAATGAACACCGTTAAATGCATCAGCAAGGGCATGTAATGGTTCAAGCATATGAGGCAAGCGCTCACAGGCTTTTTGGAGTAGGTATACAGCAGCGTCGTAACGTTCTAGTCGTAAGGCAATTCTGCCTAAGCCAAATAAAGCCTCACCATTTTCAGGGTTACTATTTAATAGCGTTTTAAAATGAAACTCAGCTTCTTTGAGTTTATTTTGTTGCAGTAGTTGGTTGGCTTTTTCAAGTAGCATAGTTATACCAATTTTATTAAAAAAATAATCATTCTATCGCATTAAATAGCGTACTCACTGCGTTAAAAATTATTCATATAGAGCAACTATATATCATAGTTTTCGCCTTGTTATTACGCTATTTTCTGAGCGCTATAATAGAACACTTATTCAATGCAATTGGTATTGTTCATTATTATTTTTATTAACTATAAAATTAAAAAGGCGAAATGTCTTTAACATTTCGCCTTTGGTTCTTCATGAAAATAGTTTAAAAAGTATATGTTGCTTTAGCGTAGTAAAAGCCACCGTTAATACCAAACGGAGATGTTTCGTAGAACTGACCACCCCAGTTGTTATTAGGGATGCCCGTTGCATCTGCAAAATCAAGTTTTTCAGCATCTTGGTCGAATAAGTTTTGAGCACCTACTGAGAAGCTAACTGATTCATTTAAGAAGTAAGTTACTTCAGCATCAATAGTGACTGCAGCATCTGCTGTTTTAGCTGTTGCATCATAATCAACGTGAACACCTTGGTATTCGCCGTAGTAGTTTGCACGAGCAAATGCAGAAACTGATTCCCATTGTTGAGACAATGTGAACGTTGCACGATGATTAGGTAAATCTTCTTCTAAACGCTTAACTTTAAACGCACCTGTAATTTCACTAAATTTAGTTACTTCAGTATCATTCCAGTTATATGCAAGGCTAAATGTAGAGCTACCGCCCATTAATTCAGCTGTATAGTTTGCAACTAAATCGATACCTTGTGTTGTTGTGTCAAAGTCGTTTGTAAAAAAGCTTACCTGAGCAAGACCTTGTACATTAGGTACTCCTGCTGCTGCAAGGGTATCTTTGTCTGCTTGGCTTAAGTTGATTTTATCTGATTGGCTAATACGGTCATCTACTTGGATGTTGTAGTAATCAAGCGTTAAAAATAATTCGCCAATTGTGTATACAGCACCAAGCGTATAACTTTGTGATTCTTCCGGCTCAAGCTCTGTACCACCTAATTGCACTGCAATTGGGTTTGTTGGTGGAAGAAGCGCTGAATCTTGTAATACACCGCCATCTAAACTTGTTTGTACATTACTTACGTTAGCTTGACCAACCGTTGGTGCACGGAAACCACTGCTTACAGAGCCACGAATATTTAAATCTTCAGTTAAATGGTATTGAGCCATTACTTTGTAGTTAGTGGTAGTGCCAAAGCTGTCGTAGTCTTCAAATCGAAGTGCTACGCCCATTAAGAAGTCTTCAGTAAACGGTGCTTCAACATCAACATATGCTGCATAGTTACGGCGAGAAAATTCACCTGCTTGTGATGGTTTAAAACCAGGAAAGCCGTTAGAGCCAATACCAAAACCTTGTGCTGTTAAAGGGCCTGCAGTGTAAGATTCTTCATCACCAGAGACGATAGTGAATGTTTCTTCATGCCATTCAAAACCACCGGCAATGTTTACATCATATGCTAAACCAAAGTCGACACCCTTTGATAAATCAAAGTTAAAGTTTTTCTCTAGCTGTTCGTATTTACCTGGGCTAAAGTCACGTGGCGTATCTGCACCTAAAGAGGCATTAACCGTGTCGTAAATAAAGTAACGTGATTCATTTAAACCTACAGTGCCGCTTAAGTCATAGTAAGTATCTTTTAAGAAGCCACCAGTGAATCGACCTTTAGTACCAATAGTTAAAGAAGTATCAGTAATGTTACCGCCAAAGTTAGGTGTAAAACCACCTAGAAGCATCTCATTAAAGGCAAAACAATCTGGGTTGTTTGCTACACCATTTATGTAAGCAGGATCATCTAGTACATTGCCGTCTGTTATTGTGATAGTTGGACAGTTAGCGCTCATATCAGGTGTTGTGTCGGCAACAAGTAATGTTTCGCCACCATCATTTGAGTAAACACCAGAACGTGTTTGCGGGTTACGGTAATAAAAACCGCCACGTACATCACGTTCAGAGTAGTTACCAAACATGTAAAATTCAGAGTCGTTTGTTAGCTCTAAACCCACATTACCAAAAATAGTAATATCGTCATCTACTTCTGGTGCGCCCCATACTTGTGCAAGAGAAGATACATCAGGCACACCTGCAGCTGAAAGTGCTGCGGCATCGGCACGTTGAACTGAACGACTTGTTGCATCAGCTGTTTTATATTGAAAGCTTAAATTAGCAAAACCATTGTCGGTAAACGGTAAACCTACGTTACCCGACACTTGTGTTGTATCGCCATCACCTTCATAAAATTGACCATGGCGGATTTCTAATTTACCACCTTCTGAAGCGTCTTTTAGTTGGAAATTCATTACACCGGCGATTGCATCAGAACCATACTGCGCAGCCGCGCCATCGCGAAGTACTTCTACTTGTTTAATCGCAATGCTTGGAATAACTGAAATATCTGCGCCTTGCGCGCCATCGTTAATACCACCGCCTAAAAATGCGATTACAGAAGCACGGTGACGACGTTTGCCGTTTAAAAGAACCAATGTGCTGTCTGACGGTAAACCACGTAAGTTAGCTGGACGAACAAGAGAAGCCGCATCACTGATAGGGTTTTGGTGTACGTTAAACGATGGTACTGCACCTTTTAAAAGTTCAAGCATGTCAGTGTTACCTGACTTTTCAAGCTCTTCGCCGCCAATAATGTCGATTGGAACCGGTGAGTCACCTATTGAACGAGGAGCTGAACGCGTACCTACTACGGCAATTTTCTCTACGTTTTTATTTACTTTAGTTTGCTGTTGCTCGTCTGCTGCAATAGCAGAACCCGAAAAAAACAACCCTGCAGTGGTTGTAGCTAAAGCAAATTTGATTGCTTGGTTTAGCGCATTATTTTTTAATTTCATTCTAATTTTCCCCAGTTAGAATAATTCTTATTTTTGATGCTAATTTCACATCATTTATTTTTTACTTAATTTTTTGTTTCACATAAGTTTGAGGGTTTAGCTCAAAAGCCTAATCAATTAAGCTTACTTTTTGTGAAGTCCTATTTACAGACTATAGGTAAAAAACTGGAAGGGCAATTACTAATTAACCATTTGATAACAAAAAGATTCAATTTAAGAAAAAATGCAACAATGGTGCAAAGTAAAGCTAAAATGAACTAAATAAGTGAAAATAGGGTTGTTGAGAGGAAAATTAATGCGTTATCAGTATTTAAATGTTATTTATTTGTTTCTTTTTGGTGGGGTTTTCAATGTTTTGTGCGCATCGCCAAGTTGCTAATTTTTCTTTATATTCATCCCACACGCAGGGGCAGCAACTGCCACCACCACAACATTCATCAGATTTTGGTTTTTCAGGTTTTTGCGGTAGTTGGTTTGTCATATTCAGTGTTGTTGTATGTATTTAATACTAATTTGGTGCAAAGGATAAGTTAAAGGATGTTGTAAGTAAATTATTCTTTGTGAACCCGTGCTGCTGTGTGAAAATAAAAGTTATGCGATTATATAAAGTTATTCACCGTGCACCTTGGCGGGTAGTTAAAATTAGTAAAAAACGCCAACAGCTGCGTTTTCGCCGTGCTATGGTGGCGCTTAAAATTGCACTTGCGCAAGAAAAACAAGAAACCAAAGAAATGCTCTCTATTTATAGGCGCTACACTCAAGGCCAAACAAGTAAAGAGGAGTTAAAGCGCGCAAATGAGCAATTTGTTGATATTTTAAAAGGGTTAGGGCTTGGTGTGTTTGCAGTATTACCTTTTGCCCCGCTTACAATTCCTTTAGTTGTTAAATTAGGGAGTTTAGTGGGAGTTGATGTACTGCCAAGTTCGTTTAATATGAACAAATCAATTAAAGAACTTGATGCTAAAATAGATCAAGAAAATCAAAAGCAAGAATCCAAAAATAGCTTAAAAAAGTAGCTAAAATCCCTTCAAATTAGCGATACCTTTTAGGTGCGCTTATTGATATGCTCTTAAGTACCATTTTTATATTATATGAGCTTTTTAATGAGTGCATTACTACGTCATACATCTTCTGGTATTCCTTTATCTTTTATTCTTAAAAACGAATTATCTGACTGGCAAGCACAGCAGCCTGCATTTATACAAAATTGGTTAACTAATACAGGTTTTGAAAAGCAAGGTGTTGCTTTAATTCCTGATGCTAAAACGGGCGAGTTAAGCCAGGTATTTTGTTTAATGCAAAGTAGCGATGATTTTTGGGCTGCGGGTAATTTAGCAAATACACTTCCTACTGGTACTTATCAAATTCAAGGCGAGAGCGCTTTTGTAGAGCAAGTTGCTTTAGGGTTTGTGCTTGGTGGTTACGAATTTAGTGAATATAAAGAAAAACCAACAGCAAAAGCGCAATTAGCCATTAGCGATAAAGCGTTGTTTGAGCGTATTAGCCAACAAGCTGATGCTATTACACTTGCACGTGATTTAGTTAATACGCCAGCGGTAGATATGATGCCGCAACATTTATCGCAAGTAATGGAAGATTTAGCTGCAACTTACAATGGCGAATTTTCACAGTGGATTGGCGATGAGTTACTAGAGCAAAACTACCCGACTATTCACATGGTGGGTCGTGCAAGCGAAAATAAACCGCGTTTACTTGATTTAAAATGGGGCGCAACAGATGCTCCATTAATTACACTAGTAGGTAAGGGCGTATGTTTTGACTCAGGTGGACTTGATTTAAAGCCAAGCTCTGGCATGCGTAACATGAAAAAAGACATGGGCGGCGCGGCGCACGTAATTGCACTAGCACAGCTTATTATGGCAGCTAACTTACCAATTAGATTACGAGTGCTTGTACCTGCTGTTGAAAATGCAGTATCGCGCAATGCATTTCGCCCGGGCGATGTTGTTAAAACACGCAAAGGCATTATGGTCGAAATTGATAATACAGACGCAGAAGGGCGCTTAGTATTGTGTGATGCATTAAGCGAAGCACAAAACGATAATCCTGAGCTAATTATTGATTTTGCTACCCTCACGGGTGCATGTCGTGTTGCACTGGGCACGGAGCTTCCGGGCTTTTTCTCAACAGAGCGCGATGTAGCAAACGGTATTATTGATGCAGGTTTAAGTGTACATGATCCTGTTTGGCAACTTCCGTTGTTTGAGCAATACAAAAACTTACTAAAAAGTGATGTAGCCGATATGGCAAACTGTGCAAGTACACCGTTTGGTGGTGCTATTACTGCAGCGCTTTACTTAAAAGAATTTGTTGAGCCAACAACACCGTGGGTACACTTTGATGTAATGGCGTGGAACTTACGTGCATTACCAGGTCGTCCAACGGGTGGTGAAGCATTAGGTATTCGTGCAGTGTTTAACTACTTACAAAATCGTTTTAATAAGTAAGTTTTTGATTCAATAGTAAGAACTTGAGCTTATGAGTTTTAAACCTCATAAAGCTCAAGTGGCAAGTTATCTGGATCGGCAAAAAAGGTAAACTTTTTGCCGGTTATTTCATCCACTCTAATATCCTCAACGTTTACATCGCACGACTCTAAATACGTTTTTGCAATCTGTACATCCGCTACCTTAAAAGCTAAATGTCTTAAGCCTTGTGCTTCGGGATAGCTTGGTCTTGCGGGCGATCCATCAAACGAAAATAGCTCTATTTGGCTACCATCGGGCATGGCTAAATCTAACTTATATGAATTACGATCAGCTCTAAAGTGCTCATTAATAACGTCAAGTTTAAGTACATTGCTATAAAAGTGTTTAGAACGTACATAGTCACTACAAATAATCGCAGCGTGATGAATACCTAAAAGTTTCAAGTTTAATTCCTTAAAAAGCAAAAACGCACTTAAATAAGTGCGTTTTAAATGTGGCTTATTACATGTTGTGTTAGCTTTGCTCGGCTTCTTTACATGCTTTAACAGCCGGTGCTACAAGCTCTAAACCAGTTTTATCACATGGCGGTAAAGCGGCATCACTTACACTAATAGGCGTTACACGTTCGCCCCATTTTATGTAACTTGCAGCCCACGTAAGACCTGCACCAAATGCAGCAGACATAATATTTGAATGCGGTTTAATTAACCCTTGCTCAACCGCTTCACATAACGCAATAGCAATCGTAGCAGCAGAGGTATTACCATACTCACCAATGTTAACCATTACTTTTTCGTCAGGTACTTTTAAGCGATGCTGAATAGCCTGAATAATACGTAAGTTAGCTTGGTGTGGAACGAGTACATTAATGTCGTCAAGGCTCAAATCAGCTTGCTTAAGTACGTCGTCGCAGGCTTCACTCATACCTTTTACAGCACGTTTAAATATTTCACGACCTTCAAATAATAAATCAGAAGGGCCAATTGGCTCATACTTATTTAAATCGCTACCAAAGTTGGTGATGTGTAAAATATCGCGGTCTTCGCTGTCACAACCGGTTTTGGTACCAAGTAAACCAGCAGGCGTATCGGCAGCTTCAAGTATTACTGCACCTGCGCCATCGCCAAATAAAACAGCGCTATCGCGACGTGCCCAGTTTACGTACCAGGTCATACGCTCAGCGGCAATGACCACGGCTTTTTTGATCATACCCGCTTGAATTTGTGCTGTAGCAGCTTGCAATGCATATAAAAAGCCCGAACATGCCGCGTTTGTATCCATTGCGGCAGCGCCGGTTGCACCAATATTTTTTTGCACTTGTGAGGCGGTATTTGCCACAACAGTAGAAGGTGTACAAGTGGCTAATATCACTAAATCAATATCTTTAGGATCAACGCCCGCGCACGCAATAGCATGCTTAGCAGCAACGGTTGCCAGCTCGGCGGTACTTACATGGCTCACTCGGCGAGATTTAATGCCTGTACGCGTGGTTATCCACTCGTCGGTGGTATCAACTATTTCACTAATTTCATCGTTGCTAATGCTTGCTGGTGGAATGCATTTACCCCAACCAGTGATATGTGCGTAAGGCATAGTATGTTCTCTTAAGGTGGTCTGACATGTATTTCTAATGGGTGAGTTATACCAAAAAACGGCTTTCAAGACTAGTTTATAGCATGCTTTGTGTCGTAAATATTCGCAATTACAGGTTATTTAAGGTAATGCTAGTATAAAAAAGGAGCAAGTATGAAAACAACACTAATAACAACATTCACTTCAATAGCGCTGGCATTAATTGCAAATGGGGCTTTTGCCCAACAGCATAAAATTATTTATGCGGGCAGCTTACTTGCATCTGAGGATCAAAAAGCAAAAACAGAGCAAACGTTAGTCATAACAGATAATACAATAACAGCCATTAAAAACGGCTACCTCACAAAAGCAGAACTTAACCTATCTGATGCCGATATTATCAATCTTAAAAATCAATTTGTAATGCCTGGTCTTATTGATATGCATGTTCACGTTACGTTTGAGCGAGATGCTAAAGCAAACCCTCACCGCTGGGCAACAGAATATGATGCCGATTATGCTTTGCGCTCAATTAAATATTTGCAACGTACGCTCGATGCGGGTTTTACATCAGTGCGAGATTTAGGTAGCGATCATAAAGTTATATTTCCGCTAAAACGCGCTATCGAGAGAAATGATATTAACGGCCCTCGTATTTTTGCAGCGGGTAATACAATATCGCCTACCGGTGGACACGCTGATATGCACGGTTATCGAAAAGATATTACAGATGCGGTTACAGGTGGGATTGGTATTTGTAATGGCGCGGATGATTGTAGCCGTGCGGTACGCGAGGTAATAAAAAGTGGCGCTGATGTAATTAAAATTACTGCCACAGGCGGAGTATTGAGTAATACCGCCGCAGGGGTTAACCAACAACTTACAGATGCAGAGCTGATTGCAATTGTTGCTACTGCCCACCACTTAGGGCGTAAAGTTACAGCCCATGCACACGGTACACAAGGTATAAAAGCGGCCTTAAAAGCCGGTGTAGATTCTATTGAGCATGGCTCTTATTTAGATAAAGAGGCAATAAAGTTATTTAAAAAAACGGGGGCTTATTTAGTACCGACGCTTTTAGCGGGGGCAACGGTAAGTGAAGAGGTGCTTACAAACCCAAATATGCCACCGGCAATAGCCGACAAAGTGCGTGAAGTGACTCCGAAAATGCAGGCTTCGTTTAAACTTGCACTGAAAAACAAGGTTAATATAGCTTTTGGAACAGACTCTGGGGTATCGCGTCATGGGCTTAATGCTAACGAATTTAGTTTAATGGTAAACAATGGAATGAGCGAAGCCCAAGCGATTAAATCAGCAACCATACATGCAGCTAAACTGCTGGGGCAAAGCGCACTCATTGGCGACTTGAGTGTTGGTAAACAAGCAGATATTATCAGTGTGAATGGCTCACCGCTTAAAAATATTGACGTACTTAAAAACGTGCAATTTGTTATGAAAGCTGGGCAAGTTTATAGACAATAGGGAAGGTTATGAGCAGCAAAATAAAAGTGTCGTTGTTTAATCATTTGATTGACGCTGAGCGCCAGTTACTAGACCCAGAAGTTCGCCAATCTGAGCGCGCATTAGATGCTTTACTCGATGATGAATTTATCGAAATTGCTGCCAATGGCACTACATTTAATAAATACCAAGTACTTACCCGCTTACCTACCGAGGTTGTGCCACAGTTTTATAATCAGCATTTTAAGGGCCGAATGCTGAGCGATGATGTAGTGCAACTTAGTTACCAAGCTGCTTTTAGGCGCTCTGCTCGCGCTGAGTTTAATTATTCATTGCGTATGTCGCTTTGGCGTAAAAGTAATGAACAATGGAAAATGGTGTTTCACCAAGGAACGCCTTGTGCGCCGTTTTCAATTTCGATGGATGATGATTAAAAATCATATAACCGTTAAAATAACCTTATTAAACATTTGATTGGGCAATAACCTGTTGTTAATGCGTACCGACCCCACCATTAGTCGATTATTAATGCTGCGAAGCGGCGCTATTGCCGTGCAATTAATTGCGGTACTTAGCGTTTATTTTTTACTAGAACATCAAATTGCATTACTGCCTTTACTTATTGTTATTGCCGTTGAGGCTGTGTTTCAGCTTATTAGCCTATTTGCTTATCGAAATGTAAGCCGTGCTAAACCTTTGGGTATGTTGATGCAGCTAACTGCAGACGTATTATTTTTAACGGTTTTGCTCTCACTAAGCGGCGGTGCAACTAATGCATTTGTTTCGTTATTATTGCTCCCAATAATGATCGCTGCTGTTACGCTGCGAGAAAAAGGATTAGCTTATATTGCGGTATTAGCCATTGCCGCATACAGTTTGCTACTTATAAAGATGCCCGATCACAGTATGCATCAAATGAATATGAGTAGTCATTTTATTGGCATGTGGGTTAATTTTGTTTTAAGTGCTAGCGTAATTGCACTTGTTATTGGCGCAATGAGCAGGGCACTTAAAGAGCGAGAGCGAATTATTGCAAACGTGCGTGAAAAACAATTGCGTAATGAACAGCTTGTTACCCTTGATGGGGCCGCTGCACAAATCACCCATCAACTAGCGACCCCAATTGCAAATTTACAGCTATTGTTTGAAGAGTTATTAGAAGAGCAACCAAACAACCCAATTGTTAAGCACATGCAAGCGCCGCTTACTCAGTGTAGTACGCAACTTAACGACTTTAGAAAACTCTCAGAGCAATTACGCCTTAAAAATTCGCAAGAGCATACCACCGTAAAGCAACTGCAAACGCAAATTACAGATACGCTTTTACTGCAATACCCTGATCAGCACATTAAATGGATAACGCCACCTATTGCGGCAACGCTATTGAGTGATGCGATGTTATTGCCTGCTATTTTAAATTTATTGCAAAATGCCGCGCTCGCTAATCAAAAACAAGGCCAAACTCAATTAGAGCTGAGTTGGCAGCAAGATAACTTACATAGTGAATGCGTTTACTTGTTAATTCGCGATTTTGGCCGTGGCTTTTCATCATCGCAATTAGCAGAGCTGGGTGGTCAACTTATGCCAAGCGATCAAGGAATGGGGCTTGCTGTGCTTTTATCAAACGTTACTTTTGAGCGTTTAAATGGCTCACTTACCTTGTTTAACCATGCAGATGGCGGCGCTGTCGCCAAAGTTAAACTCGCAATTGTAAACACTGAGAATAACGCCTCATGAAGTTACTTATAATTGAAGACGACATTAATTTAGCCAGCACACTGGCAAGGCGTTTAACTAAACAGGGCTTTACCTGTGAGGTGGCGCATAATCAAAGTGATGCGTTACTTACCGCGCGTAAACTATTGCCCGACTTTGTTTTATTAGACATGAAACTAGGTGACGACAACGGACTTGCACTCATAAAACCGCTGCGTAGTTTGCTCCCCCAAACTCATATTGTTTTACTAACTGGGTTTGCAAGTATAGCAACCGCAGTAGAGGCAATGCGGTTAGGTGCAAACGATTACCTTACTAAGCCGGTTGATATGGCAACATTATTAAAAGCGCTTAACACCGAGCCTGTGGCATTGGCATCGAATGTTATTGATGATGCGGTTATGTCGCCGGAGCGCTTAGAGTGGGAGCATATTCAACAAGTACTGCACAGCAATAATGGCAATGTGTCGGTTACCGCGCGGCAACTTAATATGCATAGGCGTACTTTGCAGCGCAAGTTACAAAAAAAACCGGTGCAGCAGTAATTTAGTACTTAATTTAAGGGAGGTGTTATGAGCGATGATGCAGCTATATTAATGCAAAATCAAAAAGTTATTTTATTTGATGCGCAATGTAAGCTGTGCAGCGCGTGGTGTAATTTTATTATTGCTCACGATAAAAATACTATTTTTAAATTATGCAGCGTGCAATCTCTAAAAGGGGAATTGCTGTTAACGCATTTTGGTTTTTCAACAACTGAATATGCCTCAATGGTGCTTGTTGAAAATGGTAAAGCATTTACACAAAGCCATGCTTTTTTTAATGTTGTTAAGCAGCTAGGTTACCCATACAAACTAGCAAACGTATTTAGTATTTTGCCAAATAGGTTTAATAATTGGTTATACGATAGGGTTGCTTTAAATAGGTATTCGTTATTTGGCAAATATCAGTATTGCAGAATACCCAACCCAGAGGACGCAAAACATTATTTATAATTGGCTAAGTTAACTTAGCTATAAGTAGATGCTAGGTTTAGGTGGCTGTGCTAAAATCGCCGCGTTTTAAATTATCAGGGCTTTGAAATGGCAAGTACAGCGCACGCACTCCACATATTGGTTAAACACAAAGAAATAGCAGAAGACATTATTAAGCAATTAGGTAAAGGTGCCAAGTTTCAAACCTTAGCTAAAAAATACTCGTCGTGCCCATCAGGTAAAAAAGGCGGTGACTTAGGTGAGTTTAGACGCGGGCAAATGGTTCCACAGTTTGACAAAATAGCCTTTAATGGCGCAATTTTAGAGCCACATTTAGTTAAAACCAAATTTGGCTGGCATGTAATTAAAGTGCTTTATCGTACTTAATAAGCTCGCTGACAAATACTAAAAAGGCTGCACACTGCAGCCTTTAAGATATAATCTTACCCGATTATTAATTATCCAAATTAAACTCAATTGTCATTTCTAAGTTTTTATCAGGTACAGCAACACCATTAACAACTTTAGGTGAGTATTGCCATTTAGATAGGGCACGTTTGGCTTCGCTATTAAACACTTGATCAGGTTTAGCGTTAATAACTTTAATATTATTTGGGCGCCCATAACTATCTACATCAAAAGACATGGTAACAAAACCTTCTGTTTTGTTACGCACCTCTGCAACAGGGTATTTAGGGGGAACTGTTGATTTTACTGTTGCGGTAGGACTGTCTTGAAGTGGAGTTGTAGTACAGCCAGTAATGATTAGAGCGGCAATGATAGACAGTAAGTATTTCATTTTAATTCCTTTTATTATTTAGTTAGTAGCCTTTTTTTACACTAAATGACCAGTCATGTAAAATAACCTGGTTAGTTATCAAGCTCATTGTTTAACCTGAGTTAAGGTTATTTAATAAACATCCAGATACCCGCAGCAATCATAAACAGGTTTTCGGTTAGAGAGACAAACCCCAGCGGTACATTACTATCTCCGCCAACACAGGCACATTTAAGCTCTCGTTTGTCTATGTAAACAGCCTTAATCACCGACACGGCGCCAACACCCCCAATAAATAAAGAAATTGGTGCAACAATATAAGCTGAAAGCCCTGCAATCATGCCAATACTTACAAATGCTTCTAAAAATGGATACACATAAGCATATCTCACTACTTTCATCGCAAATAAATCATAGGTTATAAAAGAATTACTAAAGCTGTATAAGTCGCGTAATTTTTGAATAGCCAGTACGCCCATTGTTAACGCGATAAACAGCATAATTGTATGCATAGAAAAAAGTGCAAAGCCAGTTGAGTAGCTAAATGCAAAGGCAAGCAATAAGGTAACAGCAAAAATAGCCGTTACGGGAGTGTAAGTAGTACCTTGTTGACCAGGTTCCGATTTATTAAAGTAAGCGCGCAGGTCGTCATACCCGCCAATGCGTTCGTTATCGATAAATGTTTGTGGTGTGGTATCAACATTGTGCTTTTGTTGAAATGCATCGGTTTCTTCGCGCGAAGTCAGCGGCTTATCATCTACCTTATAGCCCTTTCGCTTAAGTAAATCTTTTGATTTGAGTCCAAACGGACATATATGTTCATCGGTTGCCATTCTATATAATGTTGCTGACTTAGCCATGTGTACTCCTTACTTTAAATAGTTAATTTATTTGTGCAGACAGTACAAATGTAGGTTTCAACATTGTTGGTCGCTTTGAAAAAAGGGTCTAAATAAATGTAATTTTTACCTATCATTCGCACAAAATTATCTCACAGAGCATGTAATAATTTTCTTTGCTAATAATGCACTTATAATGCCAGTGTAAAAATCTATTCGTGTAATGTTAATTGTGGCAAAGGAACAAATAGTAGATATGTTCCTATATTAGAAATTAACCATAAGCAATATCAACTACCTATTATTATGAAAAATACAGTCACGTTAATAAAATCTAAAGGTGTAGGGATAGGAGCTATCGCTATATTAGCAGGGCTCGTTTTAGCGTTAGGGGAGCTTACTAGTCTATTCACTCATTTACCAACATACGAAGGTGGCTTTAGCAAAGTAGCAGGGGAGATGATACTGCCATTTAGCTGCTTAGCCAGTTTGTATATAGTTTATAAATATTTTCGATTGGCTAGGGTTATTAAAATAAACTTAATAACAGAGCAGGTAACAATAAATAATAAATCCCTCATAGGCTTTTTAGAAATATCGATTAAGACTTTCGAAAATACGCATCGCTGCGCGTTAATAATTAAAAATACTGAGGAGGAAATACTCAAGTCAGGGGCGCTCTATTACTGCGCTAGTAAGGATTGCTTAATCAACTACAGCGGCGAATATTTGCATATTACAGTTGAGAACCAATAGGGCTAAAATGTGCAGTCTTATTTAGTTTTAAACTTGTCTTGTCCTGAAATGTGTAAACAGATTTCAGGACAAGACACTTTGAAAGAGATTGGTGACTATTTTCAATTGCACTATTCTCGTGTAAGTAAAATAGTGTCAAAAAGAAAGACCTGACCACCCTATTTACACAAGCCTTGGGCAACACTTTGCAAGCATTTGATAGTTATTCTGGTAACATTGAATTTCGTAAAGTGCAACAGAAGTTTCAAACTGGCAGTAGTTTAAAACCAACGTTTGACGTGACAAATTACACCATTGGAAGTATCAAGTTATGAGCCATTTAAAGTACCACAATGACCATTATAAATTAGTGAATTTGCAAAATGCTTTTCAAATTCATTTAGAACGCTATGAGGACAAATGGTTTCGTTACTTGGAGAAGGAACCATCATTTTACAAGGCACCTCAAGCACGGTTAAGTTCAGATGCAATGAGTTGTATACGTGTTAGCTTTACTGCACAAAAAGCAGAAAAAGGGCTTGAGGGCGTGCCTATTATGCGCTTTGGCCTAGATTTATTGCATGCGCATTATAATTTAGTGTCAAACCCCGGGCAGCGCCATATTTTTACTTTAAAAGATCACGTATTTCGCTTAGAAGGTCGTGCTGAACATCGCTTAATCATGGTTGATGATTGGTTACTGCAATTAAGTTTAGCCCTGTGTTTAAGAGATGCTGATGCGACTGAGCTAATCTGTCGATGCGAAGAAAGTTGGCTTGAGTACCCTGACGCCCTTGACTTCGCACTCCTAAATTTTGTGCGAAATATATTTGTACAAGACGCAGACCAAACAGTGTTATTACGCGAGGTAATGGAAAAATCAGGCCCTGAGCATGTTGATGAATTTAGAGCGCCTTATGTGAACATGCTTTTCTTGCCTTATTTGGATGTGTGGGTAGCGCTTTTATCAAACGATGAAGCTCATTATAAACGGGCAATCTACAAGGCTATTGAATTACATTATACATTCTACAATGACCCACCTGAGGGCGCAGTTACGTGGACAGGCGATGTAGCTCTGCTAATAAGCGCAGTGGCTAGCCTTGCCTATGATAAACATGGTTGGCAAGTGCCCGACACCCCTTACCTGCCAAAGTGGCTAATTTATAAAGAGTTTGAAAATGCTTAAATTAGCATTGTTTGGCTACGAGGCTGCATATTGCAGCCTTTAATTTTGCTAGCTAACTAAGCGTCTTGCTTAGCCTCTTCTTCACTAATTTGTTTTAGTGCCTGAATAAACGAGTCGCTTGGTTGTCCGCCACTGATTGCATATTTATCGTTGATAATAAATGTAGGGACTGAGGTAATACCGAGTTGCTTAAAGCGGTCTTGCTCTTGTCGTACTGTTTGAACGTATTTATCTGAGTGTAAAATACTGCGGGCCTGTTCTTTATCAAGGCCAACACTTTCTACTACATCAAGCAGTGCC
Organism: Pseudoalteromonas sp. Z9A6; assembly: GCF_011378805.1. NCBI lineage: Bacteria > Pseudomonadati > Pseudomonadota > Gammaproteobacteria > Alteromonadales > Pseudoalteromonadaceae > Pseudoalteromonas > Pseudoalteromonas sp. Z9A6. Next base: position 95,595 of record NZ_WTKZ01000001.1, on the reverse strand, counting down.
TCTTCTTGATTTAAGTATTTTAAATCGGTGAAGTGTGCTTCAAACATGGCAAGCTTTAATTCGGTTTGCTTATCTTCTTCACGCGCCCAAGTAAGTAGGCGGTGTAAATCAAAGCTGTTGATCATGATGCGCTCACCATCAAAATTAAAGGTAAACCCGGCACGCTGACCTGCTTCGAACATGTTTTTACGATTTTCATCGCCTTGCTCTTCGCTTAGGTTGTACTTTTGCATTAAGTGTTCGTTTAAGTCTTGACCTTCAATTGGCATATCTGGGTTTAGTTCAAAAGGATGCCACGTAATATCTGCGCTCATTTCGTCTTTGAGTTGCTCTAGTGCAGTTTCTAGATTTTTATAACCCACTACACACCAAGGGCACATTACGTCTGAAACGATATCAATTTTAAAGTTTTTCATATTTATCCTTTTGAGGATTGCTTTGGTATAACAGGGGATATTGGGATGAACTGCACTTTATCAATACCAAACTAAAAAGAGCAGCTAAGCAGCTGCTCTTGAAGGTATTCAGTTTTAAGCGTTAAGGCCAAATGGGTCGTCAATACTATAACTTGGTTGTGTAAACCAATGAGGGCCGTTGTCGGTCATGTAAAAATGATCCTCTAAACGCACGCCAAATTCATCGGGTATAACTAACATTGGCTCGTTACTAAAGCACATGCCTGGGGCAAGTGGGGTTTTATCACCGCCAACTAAGTATGGCCATTCGTGAATATCTAGCCCAATGCCGTGGCCCGTTCGATGCGGGCAACCCGGTGTTTGGTACTGCGGACCTAGGCCTTGCGCCGCTAAATAGTTACGGGCGCCCGCGTCTACGTCTTCGCAGCTGGCACCGATTTTAGCTGCATTAAATGCCGCCATTTGCGCTGCTTTTTCATGATCCCAAAACATCCGTTGGCGCATTGTAGGTTCGCCAAATACATAGGTACGGGTTATATCTGATAAGTAATCGTGTACTTTACAGCCAGTATCAATTAGTACCATATCGCCTTTTTTAAGTATTTGGGCATCTTTAACACCGTGCGGGAAAGACGTTGCAACACCAAATAAAACAATACAAAAATAGTTACCTGGTGCACCTACTTTTTGGTGTGCTTGCTTAATAAAAGCTTCTACTTCGGTGGTGGTTATTCCCTCATAAAGCATGCTTGCTGTGGCTTGATGTACGGCTAAGGTCATGTCCATCGCGCGTTGCATTAAGCTAAGCTCATGAACTGACTTATGCATACGGCAATGCGCCGTTACAGGTTGGGCGTTTATGAGGTTTAAACCCGTTTGTGCTTTATTAATGCCGTCGAATATAAAAAATTGTGCGCTTTCATCAATGCCAATAGTTGCGTTTTCATTAATGTTTAACTTTTTTAATACTTCGACAAAAAGTGTATAAGGATTTTCGTGCTCTTGCCACCCATGAATAGGTCCCTCTATTACTTTAAACCCGTTTAGTGAACCAATTTCGAAATAAGGCGCAATGTATTGTACTTCACCAAGGGCGGGTAATATCGCGCCAACCATACGTTCGCTCGCGTACCATTTCATGCCTGTAAAGTAGGTAAGGTTGGTGCCAGCGTTTAAATAAATTGCATCTATGTTGTTTGCTAGCATATACGCTTGAGCCTTGGCTATGCGCTCTAAATGTTCGTCAGCTGCGATAGGGGTCAGCGTTTGCGTCATGTTACTTAGGCTTGCCAGCGCTTGCTCGCTTGATTGTGTACCGATACCTATGGTGGTCATATTTTTCTCCTTGGATTTTTAGCTAGTGTGATTAATACCAAGGTAAAATTCAATGTTATGCGATAAGAGGCTATTAGTTTATAGCCTCTTAAAATGGCATATTATTTTTTAGCGTAAGGTAAACGCGTGAGTTTATTACTTGTGTGGTAGCTATCAAGCCCAGTTACTGCCACGGTTTCAATAGCCTGTAAATCTAAAAAGCCATCACTTTGAAGTGCTACTTCATCTAAATACACATCAGTGATTTCACCGATTACAAGCTCTGTGCCATTGATGGCTAAATGTTGGTTTTCTACAAATTTAACCGAGTACTTTAAGCGGCTTTCTTTAACAAAAGGCGCTGCAAACTCGTTTAAGTATTCGGGCGTTAAACCTGTCGCTGCAAATTCTGACTCGCCTTTATCGTAGCGGGCTGATGTTTGATGAGCTTGCTTATAAATAGCCTTATTAACCTGATTAATGGTGTAACTACCGGTTTCGATTATGTTTTCGAACGTATGGCGAGGCACGCTATTTGGGCGCATTATCATGCCAACCAGCGGCGGGTGAGCCCCTAAATGAATAACAGAGCTAACAATGGCGAGATTAGTATTGCCTTGTCTGTCTTGCGTGCCAATTAAGTTGGCGCTTTTAAAACCCGAAAGCGAATTAATTAAATGAGTACGAGTGTGTTTTTCAAGTGCGTTTATGCGCTCTTTAGTAAAATGCATTAAAGGTCCTTACCACGGTATGGTTTCGCCTTGCCAATCTAAGTAGGCAGGCTCACCATTGAGTTCTAAATGAGGGTTATTAAAAGTAAGTGTAAAAAGCTGCTTAGCTACAAATTCAGCTGTAAAGAGTTTTCCAGCGGGTACGTTTTTTTGAAATGGCTTTGAAAGCGCAGTATCAGTAGTCCCTGGGTGAAATAAAACGAGCTTGGTATTTTTAGCTCGGCGTGAAAGCTCAATCGCTGCGGTTTTAAATAGCATGTTAAGAGCTGCCTTAGAGGCGCGATACGTATACCAACCGCCTAATTTATTGTCGTTAATGCTGCCCACAAGCGCACTGAGTGCTGTAATAGTACACTGCGTTTTATGTGTTAAGAGCGGCAAAATACTCTGCAAGCAAAGTAGGGGAGTTAGGGTGTTTGAATTGAGAAGTTGGCTAAAATACTCAGCGTTTAAATCCTCCAGCTTTTTTTCGGGCATATGGGTTTCGTTGTGCAGTGTACCATTGAATATAATAACTTGTTGTATATCGGCATTTTGCTCTTTTAGGTAATTAGTAACGCGCGCTAAACTTTGTTTTGTGTAGTCAGTATGCAGGTGGACAACACTAGAGTCAGATTCAATACTTTTTGAACTAATACAAACAATCTGATGAGTAGGCGTGTTTATTTGCAAATGTTCTATATATGCATTTGCTATGGCACTGCTTGCGCCGAATAAAACAATGGTTTTCATTTATCACCTTTTGCTTTTAGTCCACATTGGCCGTTACTGCACTGAGTATTTGGCATTAAAAAGCGACTGATGGGGTGCCTATACTTAGCAAATAACAGGTATCCGCAGTCAGCGAAAAAGCGAATTATTGGCAAGCGAAAAATTTTCAACCAGCTGTGTTTACCCACTATTTTCCATGCTTCGTACGTTACATCAAGCCCGTAAATCATTTCACCTGATTGCTTTTGGGCTTGCAGGTAGTTCATTGCTTTGTCTTTATCAATATACGAGTAGCGTTCACTAAAGTCGCTCGCGTTAAGATCTTCAAGCGTAATTAGATTTTTAGAGTCTGCGTGTTTTAGTTGCTGCATTTCGGTGCTGCAAAGAGGGCAGTTTCCATCGTAAAAAATGATCATGTAATTGCTTTGTGATTATTTTATATATACTTTTTTACGACAAGACATTGCAAATGGATCTATTAAATATCTCTTCATGATGATATTAATAGTGTCCTACGAAACAAAGGAGAATGAGAAATGAGTGAACAATATGCCGCCTTGCGAGGTAATGTAAATTTACTTGGGCAATTACTAGGACAAACTATTAAGGATGCTCAAGGCCAAGCTATTTTAGATAAAGTAGAAGAAATTCGGGCTTTATCTAAATCATCTCGCAGTGGTAATGAAGACGACAGACAAGCGCTAATAGACGTTTTACATGCGCTTAGTGATGAAGAGCTTTTGCCGGTTGCCCGTTCATTTAATCATTTTTTAAACCTTGCTAATGTCGCAGAACAATTTCATACCGTTTCGCGTTTTAATGACGTTGGCCTTGGTCAACAAAACCCTCTCACTCAAACATTAAAAACGTTAGTTACAAAAGCAGAACAAGGCCAGCTAGATAGTAATCATTTGGCCGAAACACTCTCAAAACTCCACATAAACTTAGTATTAACCGCCCACCCAACCGAGGTGACGCGCCGTACTATTATTAACAAACATGTTGAACTAAGTGATTGCTTAGCGTCATTAGAGCGAAAAGATAACTTACCGCTAGAGCGAGATGCTATTTTAAATCGTATTGAACAGCTTATTAGCCAGGCTTGGCATACCGACGACATTCGCCGCTCTCGCCCAACGCCAGTTGATGAAGCTAAATGGGGTTATGCGGTAATCGAAAACAGTCTTTGGCACGCTGTTCCGCGCTTTTTACGTGAATTTTCAGCCAATGTGAAAGAGCAATTAAGTTTAGAGCTACCAAAAGATTACAGCCCGATTGAGTTCACATCTTGGATGGGTGGAGACCGTGATGGAAATCCATTTGTAACATCGCAGGTTACAGCTGAGGTGCTTGACCACGGTCGTTGGATGGCGCTTAACTTATATATTCAAGATTTAAAAACGTTATGCGCTGAATTATCTATGTCAGATGCCAGTGATGAGCTTATTGAGTTGGCAGGTCAAGACTTTGAACCATACAGAGCGGTGATCAAAAAGCTTAAAAACCAAGTTGCAGAGACCGTGGCTCACTTGGGCGCTAAAATTAAAAATAAGCGTAGCGATTCACAAGATTTAATTACTGACATTAATCAGCTTAAGCACCCTGTAGAGGTCTGCTACCGCTCGTTATTAAAGTGTAATATGAAAGTAGTTGCTGATGGCTTATTGCTTGATTTACTGTACCGTATTAATAGCTTTGGCTTGCGTTTAGCTAAACTCGATGTGCGCCAAGACTCGTCTCGTCACAGCGATGTTTTTTCTGAGTTGACTCGTTATTTAGGTTTAGGCGACTACAACCAATGGCAAGAGCAAGATAAACAAGCTTTTTTACTTACTGAACTTAACTCTCGCAGACCGCTTATTCCAAAACATTGGCAACCAAGCCCTGATGTTCAAGAAGTGCTAGACACCTTTGACGTTATTGCTAAGCAAGACGAACAAACATTTGGCTTGTATATTATTTCGATGGCGCGAACAGCATCAGACATTTTAGCAGTACAATTATTGCTAAAAGAAAGCGGCTGTAGCTTTGATTTACCAGTAGCACCCTTGTTTGAAACACTCGACGATTTAAACGCAGGCAGTGATGTAATTACTACATTACTTGATAATGTTTGGTATCGCGGGCACATTAAAAACACCCAAAATGTAATGATTGGTTACTCTGATTCTGCTAAAGATGCCGGCATGATGGCAGCAGGTTGGGCGCAGTACGAAGCAATGGATAAACTAGTGCAGCTTGCTGATGAGCGTGGTATTGAACTTATTTTATTCCACGGACGTGGTGGCACAGTAGGGCGTGGTGGTGCACCTGCTGCACAAGCGCTGCATTCACAACCGCCAGGTTCGTTAAAAGGTGGTTTGCGTGTAACCGAGCAAGGCGAGATGATTCGCTTTAAATTTGGTTTACCCGATGTAGCACTGCAAAGCTTAAATATTTACGCAGGCGCAGTACTACAAAGTAACTTATTACCGCCGCCGGAACCAAAACCTCAGTGGCGCGAAGTAATGAAGCTAATAAGTGAGGAGTCGTGTGAACACTACCGTAATGTAGTTCGCCACGATGAAAACTTTGTACCTTACTTTAGAATGGCAACGCCTGAGCTTGAGTTGTCTAAGTTGCCGCTTGGCTCGCGTCCTGCAAAACGTAATCCTAATGGTGGCGTTGAAAGCCTGCGTGCTATTCCATGGATTTTTGCGTGGAGCCAAAACCGTTTAATGCTTCCTGCATGGTTAGGTGCGTTAACTGGCTTAAAAGCTGCGCTTAATAAGTACGGCGCAGAAACACTCAACGAAATGAGCTTACAGTGGCCGTTCTTTAGATCGCGCCTAGAAATGCTAGAAATGGTATTTAGTAAAGCCGATTGCTGGTTGAGTGAGCATTACGATAATGCGCTGGTGGAAGATATGTACAAACCATTGGGTGTAACACTTCGTAAAGAGCTTCAAGAAGCCATTAGCTTGGTGCAATCACTTAGCCCACAAAAAAGCCTACTCGCCGAACAACCTTGGATTAAGGAGTCGATTAGTTTACGTAATCCGTACACCGATCCACTTAACCTATTACAGGTTGAGCTTTTACGCCGTGCTCGCTCAGAGGAAAAACGAAACGAAGGTGACATTGATAATGCGTTAATGATCACGATGACAGGTATAGCTGCAGGTATGCGTAATACCGGCTAACACTTTATTTTGTTAGGTATACCTATTGGTATTAAAAGGGAGCACGCGATGTGCTCCCTTTTTTTGCGTTAAATAGGCTGGTATTTAACATCCTAACCTTTTAAACTACTTAGCCATTGAATAATTAAAAAATATTATGGCTTCAGCAACTTTTACTGTACAGCAAGATACAGCACTTACAAATTCGCACTTCACATTAAGCGTAGCGCAAACAGCGTCATTACGTAGTCAATTAAAATCACAACGTGGTATATTAAATTCTAATAATATTAAAGCGTTATGCGCGCAACTCAATGTGTCTGATGATGTATTACTACAAGGTTTAGTGCCTTTAGCTTCTGAGTATGCCGTTGCGCCAGTGTCAGATTTTCATGTAGGCGCAATTGTTAAAGCGCTTGATAAAAAGGGTGAGGTAAACTTTTACTTTGGTGCGAATGTAGAGTTTGATCATCAAGCATTGAGTTTAGTGGTTCATGCAGAGCAATCGGCTATAAATAACGCATGGTTAAACGGCGCTAAAAAAATAGTTAAAATTGCGATTAGCGATGCGCCTTGTGGGTATTGTCGCCAGTTTATGAACGAACTCGCTGATGCGAAAGAGTTTGATATTTTACTTCCTGATCAGCAATTTAAACTTGCTGAATTACTGCCGCATTCATTTGGACCTACCGATTTAGGTAACGAATTTAGCTTGTTTAACCCAAAACCACAGCAAGGTAATTTTAGCTTTGATGGCCTTGATGAAACCCTTGCGCGTTTTGCACTTAATGCGTACGTGCCTTACAGCCAAAACTTTAGCGCCGTAAAAATAAGTACATTTAGTGATGGTGATTTTTACGGAAGTTACGCCGAAAATGCAGCTTACAGTCCAAGTTTATCGCCACTACAAAGTGCACTAAGTCAGTTCTTTTTAGCTGGGCTTAGCTTTAACGAAAGTACGGTGAAGGGAATAACATTGCTCGAAACAGCGGGTCGTGAAAACCAGTCGCAAGTGGCAAAAGCTGTACTTGCCAGTTTTACGCATTTACCAGCACTTAAAGTAATTAGCGCACCACTTAAATAGTGGCTTGCATACAATAAAGCACAGCCGGAGCTGTGCTTTATTAAAGCGAGCCATTCTATCGAATTAACTCACTCACTGACTGCTATAACCTGTATTAATCAAGTAATACTTTAGCTGCTTCTAATACTACTGCTACAGATTTACGCTCAATTTCACCGTGGTCTACATTTGGTATTTCTTGGCGAGTACGGTTAACAAGTACGCCAGCTACACATGCTGCTTGTAATCCAAGGGCTGCACACATAGTAAATAATGTTGCCGATTCCATTTCGTAGTTCATCACGCCCAATTTTTGCCACTCTTCGCAGCTACCTTGTAGTGATTTAGGAACGTAACCAGAGTGCGTATCGTAACGCTCTTGCCCTGGGTAGAATGTATCGCTTGATGCAGTAATACCAATATGAAAATCGATATTTAGGTTTTTACATGCTTGTACCATAGCTTGTGTTGCATAAAAGTCAGATACAGCAGGGTAGCTAAGTGGTGCAAAATGTTGGCTAGCTCCATCTAAACGTACAGACGCTTGGCTAATTAAAATTTCGCCTTCGTTAATGTGTGGCTGAATTGCACCGGTTGTACCAATACGTAAAAATTTACGCACGCCAAGTTGTGCTAATTCTTCTACTGCAATCGACGTAGATGGACCACCAATACCTGTAGAACATACAACCACAGAGTGGCCGTTTAATTGACCTAAATAAACATGAAACTCGCGAGTTTGAGCAAGGCAGGTTGGGTTGTCTAGGAATTGTGAAATACGTGCTGCACGATCTGGATCGCCCGGTACAATCGCAAGTTTTGCACCTTTAAGATCGTCAATACATAGTCCTAAGTGAAATACCTTTTCCATAGCTAAGCCTTTTATAATAATTTGTTGTCAATCTAGCATGATTGCTAGAAACGTTTATCAAGTACAGGACGATTGTCCGTTTTATCTTAACTCTTCCAATAAAGCCTTAATAATTTTAAGGGCTAATTTGATTTATTCACCAACTATGAATATTCACTCAAGTACTTATATACGTAGCCTTGTTGCGCTGTTGACATGTTCAAGCAGACATAATAAGTATCACTCAAGCGCGTAACTACGATTAAATGAATGATTACAAATTTTCATTAATATCAAATAAATTCAATGATTTAATCTTGTAGTGAAGACGTAAAAACTAACGTGTTTACTTATATTAAGCACTGACTTATTTAGCAAAGTGGCATTTATTTGAAGTTTAGGCATTTTTAGTGATTTTGCATAACTAATCAAAAGTAATTAGCTACGTACAGAATAAAAACCGAAGGAGTTTATTATGAGCACACAATTTGAAGCATTTAAAAACAAAGTTGAGCACTGTTTGTGCGCACCGGGCGATGGCGTATACACAGTAAATACTGCAAAAGAGCGCAAAGCCGCGCTGCGTAATAAACTTTACGGACAAACTGAAAACGTTGATAATTTGTGGCGCGAGTCTTTAAACGAATTACCAAACTCACCACATAAAGCCGTTATGTTAGGTATTAGTTCAGACTGTGGCGGTGGGATATTACGCGGCGCAAACTGGGGGCCACTGTTTGTACGCTCAGCATTAATTGATCAGCAACCGCAGTGTCATTCTTTTGATTTGGGTGATGTACGTGTGATCCCACATTTACTTCATGACAAATACCTAAATGATGCAACCATTTCTAATTGCCAAAAAGCCTTATATGGTGATGAAGATAACGACTATTACGTAAGCCCGTTATCAATCACTGAAGATGTGTGCGACAGTTTTTACGCAACGTTTAAAGATAAAGGATTATTTGGTATTGGTGGCGATCACTCAATCAGTTACCCACTTACTAAAGCGTACTTAAAAGCAAAACGTGAGCAAGGTAAGCGCACGGCTATTATTCACTTTGACGCGCATACCGATTTACTTGTGGAGCGCTTAGGTATTGATTTATGTTTTGGCTCGTGGTGTACACATATATTAGAGTTTTTACCGGCGCCGCATCATTTAATACAATTTGGTATACGCTCAAGTGGCAAGCCTAAAGCGCATTGGGAAAATACTTTTGGTGTTAAACAGCACTGGGCACATGAAATCATTGAACGCGGCGCAGCAGCGGTTGCTGCCGACGCTATTGCACAGTTAAAAGCCGATAACGTTGATGAAATATACGTAAGCTTTGATATTGATGCACTTGATGCAGAGTTTGCATCTGCCACAGGTACGCCAGAGCATCACGGTTTAACGCCTCAGCATGCGCTTGATATTTTATCAGCCATTGCGGATGAGTTTCCTATTACGGGTGCAGATATGATGGAGATAGCGCCATTTACCGACAGCTCTTTAGTTGGCCAATCAAGCTCAGAAACGACACTTAGAGAAGGCGCTAAAATTTCAGCCTTTTTAATTAGTGCAATGAACAAGTAAGCTGTAGAAGCTATAAATACTAGCACTATCAGCGTATAAGTGTGCATCACATGACTAAAAACTAGCAGTTCATAAAGCCTCAGCTATATTTATTAAATACATATAATGAGTTAGTTGAGGCCTCGCTAGATGAAATTGTTGATCTTTTTATTGTTCATTAGCTGTATTAAAGTTGATGCAGCTGAAATTACAATAGTAACGGAAGTATTTCCGGACTTTCAGTATATTAATGAAGATAACAAACTCGTTGGCCGCTCTGTCGAAAAAGTTCATAAAGCGCTAGAAGGTACAGGTATAAACTACACTATGTTGGCGCATAGTTGGGCCATATCCTACAATGCAGCGCTACGCGATAAAAACACCTGTATATTTTCGATTGTTCGATTACCTAATAGAGAAAGTAAGTTTAACTGGGTAGGCGAACTGGAAAGCTTTGACTCTGCCATTTATGGTCTAAAATCCAGAGGTATAAAGTTAAACACACTCAATGATGCTAAAAAATACAAAATAGCAGTACTGCGTGATAACTTTAGTCATCATTATTTGCTTGAAAGCGGCTTTAGTGAAAGCAAGCATTTATTACTCATCGATAGCCTAGATAAAATAGATAAACTCATAAGCACTCGTCACCATATACTTGATTTTGTTATCCTCAACAAAAAGCAATTTAACTATCGAGTTAAAACAGAGCCTAAGCTTGAGTTACTAGAACCATTACTTGATTTAAACACAACTCAGTCTCCGTTATTTTTTGCCTGTAATATAAATATGGATCCGGCTTTAGTTTCTCAATTAAAAGTTGCTTTTAATAAAATTTAAGCACTTTAAACTCACTGTTTTACCTCTTAAATAATTGAAAATTAATAGCTTAAATATATTTCGTAAATATAAATTGCTGCGTTTAAAAAACCGATTATAATCCAGCTGCTTTTTGTTTAAAAAAGCGCTAACTTATTGGAGCGTTAAATGGGTGATTTAATCGGGATTAGCTTATTGATCTTGATCAGTGCGTTGTTTGCTATGTCAGAAATAGCAATTGCAGCGTCGCGTAAAATAAAACTGCGGGTAATGGCAGATGAAGGAAATATAAAAGCAGCAGCGGTATTAAAGCTACAAGAAAATCCAGGGGCTTTTTTTGCCATGATCCAAATTGCACTCAACGCGATTGCGATTTTGGGTGGTATTGTGGGCGAGCAGGCTTTATCGCCTTATGTTGAAAGTGTTTTAGTGCTTTTTTATCAAGGTGCACACTTAGAAAAAATTAGCTTTTTATTCTCATTTTTTACTATTACATCTCTGTTTATCTTGTTCGCCGATTTAATGCCAAAACGTTTAGCGATGATCATGCCAGAAGCTGTCGCTGTTAGAGTCGTTACAATAATGCGCTGGGTAACCTTTGCCTTAACTCCGCTAGTGATGTTTTTTAATGGGGTAACTAACTTTGTGCTGCGCTTATTTAAAGTGCCCGCTGAGCGAGAAGACAACGTTACAACTGAGGACATTGTTGCCATGATGGAAGCGGGTGCTGCATATGGTAGTTTGCAAAAGCAAGAGTATGAACTCATTGGTAATGTGTTTGACCTAGAAGCGCGGTTTTTATCAAGCGTAATGACGCCACGCGACCAAATTGTCTATTTTGATTTAAACGAATCTAGCCATGATATTGCGACCAAAATTATTGACCACCCTCATAATCACTTTTTAGTAGTGTCAGGAAATTTAGATAAATTGCATGGCTCTGTTGAATCTAAAGATATTTTACGACAAGTACTAAAAGGCGAAGCCGCCAATATAAACGATGAGCTGATTGATAAAGATGTTTTTTACTTACCGGAAACATTAAGCCTATCAGAAGCCTTAAATGCGTTTAAAAGCGCAGCAAAGCCATTTGCTGTTGTCGTAAACGAATACGCGCTTTCGGTAGGTATTGTAACGGTTAAAGACTTAATGAAAGGGTTTATGGGGGATTTAATTACTCATCAAGGTGATGAATTAATTATAGAGCGCGATAAAAATTCATGGCTTGTAGATGGGTTAACTCCAATTACCGATTTAGCAAAGGTACTTGATATAGAAGAATTTCCTGATCAGATGCACTATGAAACTGTCGCTGGATTTTTAATTTACAGTATGAAGCGAATCCCTAAACGTGCAGAGCATTTAACTTTTTCAGGCTTTAAGTTTGAAGTTGTTGATGTAGAGGGCATTAGGGTAGAGCAGTTGTTAGTTTCAAGAGTTATTAATCCACAGAACGACAACCCCCTTTAAAAAAGTAAGATAGTCGTTTATATAAATAGCCAAGCTGTTTTTGCTTGGCTTTTTTGTGCCTATTTAAAAGTTCTGTGCTTAAAATGAGTGGTTATTTCAATCTGTTTAATTGCTTTATTTTCAAACAGCTTTGATTCTATTTTCAAACAGCTTTGATTCTATTTTCATCAAATTAACATTTAATGCTACCTAAGGCGTATATTGTATTCAATAGTGTAAGTTTGTGTAAATTTCTCCTTATTAAGATTCATTATCAGCGCATTTTAATTTAGAATGATCGTTCACTCTAAACTAAAAGGTATTTAACATGCAGCGTTCCCGCATCGCTTTATTTGTATTGTCAGCCCTCGTCGGTTCTGTTGCTTTAACTGGTTGTGATCAGGCTGCTGAGCAGTCACAAGCTTCAGCTCCTAAAGCTGTCCCAGTGGGTGTAATTACAGTAAAAAGCCAAGCGCTTACTCTCAAAAAAGAACTTCCTGGTCGTATTAGTGCATTTCAAATTGCTGAAATTCGTCCACAAGTAAGTGGTATTGTGCAATCTCGTTTATTTGTTGAAGGTAATGAGGTTAAACAAGGCCAAGCACTGTATCAAATAGACCCTGCTACATTTGAAGCAGACTTAGCAGCAAGTGAAGCAAGCGTAGCGCGCGCAGAGGCAAGCATTGCCAGCTCTAAATCAAAAGCATCGCGTTATAAAGAGCTTTTAAAAATTAAAGCCGTGAGCCAACAAGATTTTGATGAAGCAGATGCTGCATATAAGCAAGCTAATGCTGAATTATTAACAGCTAAAGCGCAGTTAAAATCAGCGCAAATTAATCTCGATTACAGCCACGTCTCTTCTCCTATTAGTGGTCAAATTAGTAAATCAAGCGTAACAGTGGGTGCACTTGTAAGTGCCAATCAAAGTACAGCACTTGCTACAGTAACTCAGTTAGATCCAATTTATATCGATTTAACACAATCAAGTAATGAGCTTACCCAGCTTAAAAAAGCATTATCATCAGGTACTCTAACTGTCGATTCGGCTAGTCAAACTGACGTTGAACTTATTATGGAAGATGGCTCTATTTATCCTCATAAAGGCACATTACAGTTTTCTGAAGTGACCGTTGATCCAAGTACTGGCTCAGTAACACTGCGTGCTAAATTTTCAAACCCAGAAAAATTATTACTGCCTGGCATGTATGCCCGAGCTTCTATTGTGGAAGGTGTTAAGGCGGGTGCTATTTTAGCTCCGCAACGTGGCGTTAGCCGTAATTCAAAAGGCGAACCAACAGCAATGGTTGTCAGTAAAGACAACACAGTAGAAAACCGCGTATTAAAAGTAGATAGAACTATTGGTTCTGATTGGCTTGTTACTGATGGCCTAAGTGATGGCGATAAGTTAATAGTTGAAGGTTTACAAAAAATCCGCCCTGGTGCACCTGTGAACCCATCTGAAATTCAATCGTCTGCTAAAACCGATCAAGCTCAATAACGGAGAGTTTTAATGTCACGATTTTTTATCGATAGACCGATATTTGCTTGGGTACTCGCTATTGTAGTGATGCTTGCAGGTATTTTGGCGATTAGGAGTTTACCTATTTCGCAGTATCCTTCAATTGCACCACCTGCAGTGAGTATTACTGCAACGTACCCAGGTGCATCTGCACGAACACTTGAAGATACGGTAACGCAAGTTATTGAGCAAAAAATGAAAGGGCTTGATGGCTTGCTTTATATGTCATCTACGTCTGAGTCGAGTGGTTCTGCTACGCTTACACTTTCGTTTAGCGCTGAAACTGACCCTGATATTGCACAAGTTCAAGTGCAAAATAAACTAGCTACAGCAACTCCACTATTACCAGAAGCCGTACAAAGGCAAGGTGTGGTAGTTGCAAAATCAGCGCGTAACTTTTTAATGGTTTATGCTTTTGTGTCTAAAGATGGCAGCATGACTAATATTGATATTGGCGATTATGTTTCATCAAACGTGCAAGACATTGTCTCGCGTGTTGAAGGCGTAGGTGAAGTACAGCTGTTTGGTTCTCAGTACGCGATGCGTATTTGGTTAGACCCTGCAAAGTTACAAAATTATAAGCTTACACCTGCTGATATTAGTGCATCAATTAGTGCGCAAAATGCACAAGTATCTGCCGGTCAACTTGGCGGTATGCCTGCCGTTGATGGTCAGCAACTTAATGCAACAGTAACGGCGCAAAGCCGATTACAAACGCCAGAGCAATTTAAACAAATATTAGTTAAAACCAATCCAGATGGCTCTTTTGTACGCCTAGAGGACGTTGCTAAAGTAGAGCTTGGCGGTGAAAGCTACCGCGTTGTAGCTCGTTACGATGGGCAACCTGCATCAGGTTTAGGTATTAAATTAGCCAGTGGTGCTAACGCACTTGATACCGCAGAGGGCGTTAAAAAAGCAATTGAAGAGCTAAAACCGTTTTTCCCTGAAGGGTTAGATGCGGTAATACCTTACGATACAACGCCGTTCGTATCGTTATCTATCGAAAAAGTTATTCATACATTAATTGAAGCTGTTGTACTTGTTTTTGTAGTGATGTATTTGTTCCTACAAAACTTTAGGGCAACGCTGATTCCAACTATTGCCGTACCTGTAGTTTTACTAGGTACATTTGGTATTTTATACACCTTTGGTTATTCAATAAATACGCTAACGATGTTTGCGATGGTACTTGCCATAGGCTTATTGGTAGATGATGCAATCGTTGTTGTAGAAAATGTTGAGCGTTTAATGACCGAGGAAAAACTCTCGGCACTTGAAGCTACACGTAAATCTATGGATGAAATTAAAGGCGCGCTGGTAGGTATTGCCATGGTGCTTTCTGCGGTATTTATTCCAATGGCATTCTTTAGTGGCTCTACCGGTATAATTTATCGTCAGTTTTCTATAACACTCGTATCGGCGATGGGGTTATCTGTTTTAGTGGCTCTTATTTTAACGCCAGCATTGTGTGCAACGCTTTTAAAACCAAGCCATGTACATAACAATGACACGTTATTTGGTCGATTTTTTACAGGCTTTAACCGTGGTTTTGATAAAACAAATTCAGGTGCACAAAGCTTTGTAGGGCGCATGCTTACTCACTCTAAACGCTACTTACTTATTTATGGCGTGATTGTGGGCGGTATGGTTTATGTATTCTCAAGCTTGCCAACGGCATTTTTGCCTGACGAAGACCAAGGTATTTTGTTTAACCAAGTGTCATTACCAGCGGGTTCTACAACACAACAAACGCTTGAGGTTGTTAAAAAGGTAGAAAACCACTTTTTAAACGATCAATCTGAAGCAGTAAACGGTATCTTTACCGTGACTGGTTTTAGTTTTGCAGGTTCTGGCCAAAACTCAGCAATTGCCTTTGTAAATCTTAAACATTGGGATGAGCGTCAGCGTGACGAGTTATCTGTTCAAGGTGTTGCAGGTAAAGCGATGGGCTACTTTTCAACGATAAAAGAAGCATTTGTTTTTGCCTTTCCGCCACCTGCAATTGTTGAGCTGGGAACTGCTAATGGCTTTAATATTTTCTTACAAGACCGTGTAGGCCTTGGCCATGAGGCACTTTTAGCTGCACGAAATCAGTTATTAGGTTTAGCAAGCCAAAGTCCAATTTTAGCGGGCGTGCGTCCAAATGGACAAGAAGATATGCCAGAGCTACAACTTGATACAGATTTGGCAAAAGCCGAAGCGCTTGGCGTGTCGCAAAATGATATTAACAGTACACTTTCGACAGCATGGGGTAGTAGTTATGTGAATGACTTTATTGACCGTGGTCGAGTGAAAAAAGTGTATATGCAAGGTGATGCACAATCTCGCATGGTCCCTGAGGATCTAAATAAGTGGTATGTGCGCAATGATAATGGCGATATGGTGCCGTTTTCAGCGTTTGCTAGTGCCTACTGGACGTATGGTTCGCCACGTTTAGAGCGTTACAATGGTTTTTCAGCAATGGAAATTCAAGGTAGTGCAGCGCCAGGTTACAGTACAGGCCAAGCAATGGATGAAATGGAGCGCTTAGTTAAACAATTACCAAATGGTATTTCTTCTGAGTGGACCGGTATTTCATTCCAAGAGCGCTCTAGTAGCGGTCAAGCACCTCTACTATATGGCTTATCGCTGTTGTTTGTATTTTTATGTTTAGCCGCGCTTTATGAAAGTTGGTCGGTACCGTTTGCGGTAATGATGATTGTGCCACTGGGTATATTTGGTGCGATTATGGCAGCGCTTGGCGGTGGCTTATCTAACGATATTTACTTGCAGGTAGGCTTGTTGACAACCATTGGTTTGGCATCTAAAAATGCGATACTGATTGTAGAGTTTGCGATTCATAAAATGGAAGAAGGGCTTGGCTTAGTTGATGCGGCTATTGCAGCTGTTCGCCTACGTTTGCGTCCAATACTTATGACTTCGATGGCCTTTATTTGTGGTGTTTTACCGCTTGCTATTGCCTCAAGCGCGGGTTCTGGTGCGCAAAATGCGTTAGGTATTTCGATTATTGGCGGCACACTTGCATCATCAATATTAGTTGTTGTTTTTGTACCGTTATTCTTTGTGTTAGTGCGCCGTGTATTTCCTGGCAAAGCTAACGAGACAACGAAGGAGAGCGCAGAATGAGCATTAAAACATTCAGCCTAAGTGCAATTGCTTTATTGGTGCTAAGTGGTTGCCAATTAGCGCCTGAGCAAAAAGACCTTGCTCTACCAGTATCTGATGCTTATGCATCAGATACTGGGCAAACCGCTGCGCAGCAATTAAATTGGCAGCAGTTTTTTAATGACGAAAAACTACAAACGTTAATTAGTCAAAGCCTTGAGCATAACAAAGACATGCAAATTGCAGTGCTTAATGTGCAGCGTGTGCGTGGTTTATATCAAATTGAAGACTCTGCTTTGTATCCGTCACTTGATTTAAATGCTTCTGGTACGCGCCAGCGTTTACCGGCTGACTTATCAGGTACTGGCGATGCAGCTATTAGCTCGCAATACAGTGCAACAGTGGGTATTACCTCTTACGAGTTAGATATTTGGGGCAAAGTACGTAATCAATCAGCGCAAGCACTGCAAAACTTATACTCTACAGAGCTTAGCCAATACAGCACGCAGGTGTCTTTAATTTCAGAGTTGGCAAATGCGTGGCTAAATTATGCAACTGATTTGCAACTGCTAGAGCTTGCAAAAGAAACGCTTACCTCTCAGCAAGAGTCATTATCGCTTACGCAAAAAAGCTTTGATTTAGGTGCGACGTCTTCAATTACCCTTGAGCAGCTTAAAAGCACAGTTGCTACGGCAAAAGTAGACATAGCAACGTACAAACGTTTGTTAAAGCGTGATAAAAGTGCCTTAGATTTATTAGTAGGTAAATCTGTTTCAGCTGATTTACTGCCTAATAAAGACCTGACTAACTTGATCAGTATGCCAGAAGTACCAGTTGGTTTACCGTCTGATCTGCTATCACAGCGCCCTGATATTAAAGCCGCTGAGCATTTAATGCTTGCTGCTAATGCCAATATTGGTATTGCTCGAGCGGCGTTTTATCCAAGCATAAGCTTAACAGCCAACGCGGGGTCTGCTTCAAGTGACTTAAGTGGCTTGTTTGATTCAGGCTCTGGGACATGGAGTTTTGTGCCGACAATTAGCTTACCTATTTTTAATATGGGACGTAACCAAGCAAATCTTGATGTAGCAAAAGCAGATCAAGAAATTGCAGTGGCAACGTATCAGCAAAAAATTCAAAATGCGTTTCGCGAAGTTGCCGATGCACTTGCTGATAGAGAAGGTTATCAAGAGCAATTAAGTGCCCTTGATATGCTTATAAGTAGTCGACAAATCACGTTTGATTTATCAAAAATGCGTTACGAAAAAGGCGCAGATAGCTACTTGCAAGTACTTGATGCTCAGCGTACGTGGTACGGCGCGCAGCAGCAGTTAATTGCGGGTCAGCAAGCGTATCTTGCGAGTCAAATTAACTTGTACAAAGCGCTTGGTGGCGGATGGAATGTAGCCAGTGAAACAACTCAGGAAGAGAAATAATATTTGCGGCTTTTAAAGCCGCATTACATATTTATATGGCGAGACTATTTATAGCTCTTGCTTTACTGAGTTTATGACTTGGTAGTGGAGTTGAACATGAAGCCTAAAGCAAAAAGGCAAACAGATCCCGCGATAGCACTTGCTAGGCGTGAGCAAATTTTAACAGCTGCTGCAGAGTGTTTTCGCCGTAAAGGTTACCACGGTGCAGGTATGGCAGAAATATCTAAAACGGCAGGGATGAGTGCAGGCCATATTTATAATTACTTTGAAAGCAAAGAGGCGATTATAGAAAGCATTATTGAAAAAGACATGGAAGAAATGTTCTCTATCTTTCAAAAGTTTGAAGATCACCCTGGTGATGTTTTGGCGGCTCTTTTAGATGGCTTAAATATTGGCGTGCAAAGACACATGGATACAGGCTCATGTGTTATCGATTTAGATATGATGGCAGAAGCGGGTCGTAATATTAAAGTCGCTACTCTTTTGCGTGAAACCGATATTCAAGCAAGAGGGCGCATGAGGCAGCTTTTAACAAGCGAGCGAAGTGCGCTCAAAGACATTGATGAGCGTGAACTTGAAAGCCGAATTAATGTTATTTTTTCGATGATGGCAGGGTTATTACTTAGAAAGTTACTCTACCCTGAGCTAACCGAAGAAACGGTACTCATAGCGCTTCGCCCTGCGATGAAAACATTACTGATGCCATTTGATAAAGCGCAGTAACGCTCAAAATAGATAACTAAAAAGTAAGCTAGCCAATATTTTGGCTAGCTTTTTTATTTATACTATTTAAAAACGCTCGATTGACCACTGAAGTGCAACAATTGCGATAGCAACGGAGCCCATTGGCATTAACCATTTTTTATACCAAGTGTAGTGTCGTACATAAATGAGTATTGGTAAGGCTATCAGTAGTATACTAAGTTGACCGATTTCGACGCCTAAATTAAACGCCAAAATACTGAGCAGTTGATAGTCGCTCGACAGGCCAAGCTCGCCAAGTACGCTCGCAAATCCCATCCCATGTAGTAAACCAAAAGCAAAAGTAAGCCAACCTAAACGAAGTACCAACGGCCACACATTATTTAATGCTGCAAATAAAACCGATATAGCAATTCCAAGCTCTACCCAGCGGCTATTTGGTGATACAAGGTTCATAGCGGTGGCGGTAAGCGTAATAGAGTGCGCAAGCGTAAACGCGGTTACTATCCATGCTGTGTGTTTAATAATGTGTTTTTTAGAGCTAATACCTTGCCATGCTTTATTGCTGCGTTTTAAAACACAGGTAAGTAACAAAGCGATCAAAAATAAAATATGATCAATACCAATCCAAATATGTAAAACACCTTGGTAAACGTATTGATTAAAGGTACTTAAATAACTTGTTTGTTCAAAGCTGAACGTTTGTTGTGCTTCATTGATATTAAATACACGAGATACACCGTTAATATTTACGATGGATTTATGGTTAGCATCAGTTTTGAAAAAAGCGGAATAGGAAAGGGTGATTGCTTCATTATCATCACAGCTAAACTGCAGCGGAATTACCAAATAAGGTTGGTTAAAATGGTTATCTAGCTGATAGATACCTTCACTTTTTAAAGGGCATATTTGCGCGCTTTGCGTGATATTTAAACTTTCTTTAATGAAGTTATTAATTGAGCTGCGTTTTGCTTTTATTTCTGACCACGAAATTTGTCCGTTTTTATCTAAATCCAGAGGCACTGCGTGCTCTAAGTCGGCAATATTTATTTGCCAGGTACCCGTGTATAGATTTTTGCTGGTGTCGTTATTGTTCTCGCTATTTAAGGTTATATAACTTGTACTTAGTTGATGGGCAAAGCTGTAAGTTGAAAAAATGCACAGCATTAAAGTGAGTATAAATAGATAAGGCGTTTTCATAGTGTATCTCGTTGCATCGCTTTTGCTTGAATAAGTAATTGCTCATCGGTGCTCATTTTAGCCTGCTGCCAATTAATATGAGCCCAGTAAAGTGCTTTTTCGCGATTTGGTTGTACATCAAGGTAATATTTAGCTAAGTCACTTGCATGAAAAGAATCTTTACGAAGCTCTCGTAGCGTAACTCTTTGCGCCATTGTATTTTGCCATTTTTTATCGCGTTTATTCAGTTTTTTTTCTGCGATTGAAAGTCTTAGCAAAATAGCGTCCTCTAAATTACCTTTATCAGGAAGCAGTACGCTTAATGTATTTAATACTTGTTGTGGTTGGTTTAGAGCAATTTGAATATCGGCCCATAAAACAATTAGGCTCACAGGGGCTTGAACTAAATCTACACTTTGTAAGTGAGACAATGCTTGTTTGTAGTTATTTAAACGATAGCTCATTTCACTTAAAACATGGTTTGTAGCTAGGCTAGTTTGATTATTATTTATAATTTTTACTAATGCTTGGTAGCTGTCTAAAACGCTTTCATGTTGGCTTTGAACATCAAGTACACAGGTGCTAGCAGTAATAGTGCTTACGTGCCCAATTAAGGCGACACAGTGTTTTTTTGCTTGTGCAAACTTACCTTGAGTCATAAATATATTGGCTAGCAATAAATGGCTATTACTATGCTGTGGCTCTTTAATCAAAACGTTGTTAGCAATATCAATAGCTTCGTTGAAAAGGTGCTCTTTTTGTAAAACGCGTGCATATAAGTAACCAATTTGAGATGAGGGTGTTTGTTTATATAGCTGGGCTAAACGGGTTTTAAGTAGCCCCTGTAAACGCTCTGTTTGGCCTACATATTGGCTGTTAGTGACTAATGTATTTATCTCCTCAACAGACAGAGAAGCACTAAGCGTTGAATTACTGTTAGCAATAACTGCATCATCTTTTGGGGTAAAAGGCGCAGCGCTTAATGCAAAGGTCGTTAGGCATAAAGTAATAAATGCGACGGACTTAAAAATTGATAAATGCATTATAAATATCCTTTGAAAAAAGCCATCCATGGCCTGTCAGCTTAATTACTTGGTTAGTTACCGTTTGTTGAAATTAATCCATCAACATCGGTATCTGTGTTTGTAAACACCCGACCGTTAACAGTTAACGGCTCTGCATTTGGCGCTTGATTAAATGCATCGGTTGCAAATTGAGCAAAGTCGACTTGTAGTGCGTCAATTGTAATGTTTACTGTTGCAGTTACTTGCGAATTAAAGCCATCACTTACACCAAACATAAAACTATCTGAACCTGTCACTTCTTTATTTGGTGTATAGGTAAAGTTACCATCGCTATTAACGGTAACAGTTCCAAGAGTTGGTTCACTTGTTAATGAGTAAGTAAGCGAATCGCCATCATTGTCGGTTGCGCTAAGCATATCGGTAATGCTTACTTCAGTTTGTGTAGTTAGCATTGCATCACTTGCGGTCGGCGCTGTGTTTACAACCGGTGTAGGCTGTTTTTTATCATCATCGCTACTACATGCTCCCAATATTAATGCACTGAGGAGAACACAAATATGGGTAGTTTTTAAATTACGCATTATTTTACTCCTTATTTAGAGCCAGCAAGTGGTGTTGCAAGGTATGGGAATGTTGAGTCCATCATTGTTGCATCAATAGGTGCGCCGTCTGTAAATGGCACTGTGCCTGTATTAGCATCCTCTGGTGCACAAAGTCCTAAATCAGTGTCTTCACCATTTACAGGGATAGGATGACATAAACGACCCATCACAACACGTAGTGCAATATCAACCACATCATCACCCGGGCGACGACCATTTGGGAAGCCGGCTAAATCATTACCCGCTACACCAAATGCAGATTGATCAGCTTGCGCTGTTGCTGCAATGCCTGTATTTAAACGCAGCATTTCTGAAGGTGTTACAGTTGCTTGCTGATTAACGCCTGCAAAACCTGTTAAAAATGCAGTGATTAAATCAGTACGCGGGAAGTTTGTGGGTGCCAGTGTTTCTAAGTTTGCGCCAAGGGTCGTATTAACAGCATCTTTAAACAAAATGTTTAATAACTCTGGTAGTGCTGGGTGAGATACATAATCTAAAAATTGTGCATCATCTTTAGGGTGAGCAGTGGAGAATGTGTCCTTGTCTTTAATGCCAATTACAAGCTCGTTTACAAGCGGGCTACCCAAGCGTGAAACTTGTGTTAAAGCACCACCATTAACACCATTATTAGCAAATTTAGCATTAGGATTTAATACGCGAGCTTGAGGGAGGCTTGCTGTTGTCCATGAACCTATTACGCCATTACCTTCACCAACAATACAGCTTTTAGGTATTTCGATAGCGATTGAGGTTACGTTTTTATCTGCAAGGTCGTCGTTATCAGCTGATTGTGTTATGCCACCAGGAAAACCACCGCCGTCACCAGCACCTGGGGCGCTATCACCCTCTACAGGTACATAGTTTACTAAATCAAATGTTTTACCTAGGTTAACTACAAATGGGTCTTTACGTTGCCCTACAAAAACTTGTGCCATGCTTTCACAGTTAGGAATTGAAACCTGATACACAAATTGGTCAGCATAAGTTTGATAATCGCTCATTGAACCAAATGTTTTATTACCCACATAATCAAGCGGTTTAGAAAATGTGCTGGAGTTTGATGCAGTGTTATTTAATACCGTTGTTTCGCCAGTACGCTGCGCGCCGCTTATCATGCTTACTGTGTATGATTCGCTAAAATTTGCAGCGCTGTTATCTCCGGCAGATACACCGCCTACATTTTTAAGCGGTACAGACACGGTGCGTTGATTACCTTCAGGTCCAACAGTTAATTGCACACCTTGGTTATCATTAGGAAGCATGTTTTTAAAGTTAAACGCAAATGTAATATCTTCAACAGCATCGCCGTCGTTATCTATATGAATGCTGTAAGTAGCATCTGGGTCCATTGCAAAGTAATTAGGACCGCCGTATGCATCTTGCAGCGGGATGTAATTAGCAATTAATGTGACGTAATCATCACGACCTTGCTCGTAACTATTAAATACATAAAAATCGGTTGAATCTAAAGTCGGGAAACGGCTTATATTTGGCGCTTCTCTGTGGCTAGATGCTTCACTTGGTGCACTTACAAACGTACTACATATTACTACTGCGAGTATTGATGGAGTTAAAGCTTTCATGACTTTGTCCTTTAATTTTGATTGAAGTCATAGCTAATAACGGGGCGAGATTTAAATTGGATGCAAAAAAGTTAAATTATTTTATTTTTTGTTAAAAAGTTTAAAAGTAGGTTGGCTGCTTTGTGTAAGCAGCCAACTTTGGTCATAATAGTCGGGTTATAAAAGTACCAGCTCTGTGGTGTAAAGCACTTCAGTAGGAGAACCATTTGGTGAGCCACCTATAGGCTCTAAACTCACTGCTAACAATGCGATATCACTTGCGTTGAAGCGGTTATCTTTAAATAATATTTTACTGCCTTGCTTGGGCAGTAAACCCAATGAAATAGGTGCATCTTGACCTTTTAAAATCATCCACAGCTCATAATCTTTATTAGTTTGAGCAACCAATTGGCTGCTAGCTTTAATTGAGAGCCCTTGCTCGCTTACATCAATAAACCACAATGATTGTTTATCTTGATTTTGAACCAAAGCAATTTGCTGAGTTTGCATAACATTGGTACTAGGCTGAATAACCAAAAAGGCTAAAACAATGCATGCGGCAGTTGCCACAAAAGACCATGTACGCCAAATTGAAGGCTTGGTATGTATGACTGTTTTACTTGTTTGTGGTCTGTTTTCAATACGCTGTAGTATATTTACCCATACATCGTCACGTGGCGTTTGCGGTGAAATAGCACTTGCTAAGTTGTTTAGGTTTTGCTCCCACATATTTGTTGCTTCACGTGTTTGATTTGAGTTAAGTAACAGACGCTGAAAACGCTTTCGGGCAAGCCCTCTAAGTGTGCCAAGCACGTACTGCCCAGCAAGCGCGTCTAATAGTTCGGGTTTATTATAATTCATAATGTTAAACACCTTTGTAGCTGCATAAGCCCACGCCTGATCCAGCTTTTAACTGTACCTAAAGGCGTTTCTATATGATCGACTAACTCGCTATGACTCAGCCCCTTATAATAAGCTAAGTGAATAGCTTGTTTTTGTTGCGGCTCAAGCTGTTCGATACAATTGACCAGTTTCGTTTCTTCATCGTAATTAACGTCAACACTTTCATTTTCATATTCGTCATCGCCTAACGACTGCTCTTTTCGTACTTTGTGATAGCGAAGTGAGTCAAGACTTCTGTATCTGACTATACTTATCATCCAACTAATAACGGTGCCTTTAGAGGCGTTATATTCAGATGCGTTATGCCAAATTTTTATAAAAGCGTCTTGTAGTGCCTCTTCTGCATAAGCCCTGTTAGTGAGCATATTTAAGCTAATAGCAAAAAGTTTGCCGCTAGTTTGTTGATATAAACTTGAGAAAGCATTTTTGTCTCCTTGTGCTGTTGCGCACAAAAGAGGGAGTAAATCATCGTTATCCATAGGGGTCCTGTTTTTCTTATTATCATTGAGTAAACGGTTGAGAGTGTGATTTGGATGCAAAAAATTTAATTGCCTTTTAGATTAGCTGCTTTATACGTAAGTACAAGCAATAACCGATCAGTGTTTGAAATTTAGACGTGTAAGTATAATTTATTCACATGTTTGTAAAAAATGCACAAAGAGCGGTCTGTAGTAGATTTTAGTTTATTAATTACTATAGATATCAATGGCCTACTGTTCGCGTTTGAATTTTAAATGGCATTTATATGGCGTGATATTTGCAAAAGACTACTTAAAGCCGTTTAAATTAAGATTATAAATCGGCATTATTTTCACAAAGGAGAGACTATGTGGGCTGCAATTAGTTATTCACTATTAGCACTACTGCTTATTTTTATTGGTTGGGAAGTGAACTCTGTTTATTTTGCTATTGTTTTTTATTGGACTGCGCTGTCACTTTTATTAGTGAGTACCGCGTATATTTTTAATACAGCAAAAATATTTAGAAAGCGTGAAAATGGGGTGATCCCATTTTATATACGGTGGGCGTTTGTGCCATTTTTATTCGGTGTGCAAATTTATAATGCCTGGTCACGTAAGCGCGATAAAGTGCCGCCCATTCAACAAATAAACGAAAACCTATTTTTAGCTTGCCGACTATTTCCCTCAGATATAGACACATTAAAAGATAACGGGATTACGGCGATTTTAGATGTTACGTGTGAATTCGACGGGCTCGAGTGGAGTTCAACACAAGAGAATATTAATTATTTAAACATTCCGGTGCTCGATCATAGTATTCCTACCCATTCTCAGTTAAATCAGGCTATTAATTGGATTCATCACCATATTAAAGAAGACCATCGCGTAGTCGTTCATTGTGCTTTAGGGCGTGGGCGCTCTGTTTTTGTCATGGCGGCTTATTTACTGAGCCAAAACAAAAATGCAGATGTGCATGAAGTACTTGCACAAATAAAAGAAACCCGCGAAACCGCAAATTTAAATAAGCATCAACTTCGCCATTTAGCTAAGCGACATAAAAAAGGCGAATTACTGATTAAAAACAAAGCCGTTTTAATTGCAAACCCTGTATCTGGTACACGATTATGGGAAGAAAAAGAGCACTTAATTGTTGCGCGGCTATCGGATTATTACGATCTGAAAGTACTCACTACTACAAAAGAAGTTAACGGTATTGAGCTGGCTAAACAGGAAATTGCGCAAAATCCGGATATTATTATCGCATGCGGGGGAGATGGTACGGTGGCCGAAGTTGCAAGCGTACTTGTAAATACACAATGTAAACTAGGCATCATCCCTATGGGGACTGCAAACGCCCTTGCGCATGTATTGATGGGTATTACCTCTAAATTTATTCCTGTTGAACAGGCTTGTGACTTAATTATAGATGGTCAAACAAGCATAATAGATACTGCTTATTGTAATAATGAATTAGTACTACTGCTCGCGGGTATTGGTTTTGAGCAATCAATGATAGAAAAAGCAGATAGAGAGTCGAAAAATAAGTCGGGGCAACTTGCCTATTTAAATGGTTTTTTTGAGGCGTTTGGCGAGCAAAAATCGCAGTTACTTAAAGTAAAACTCGATGATAATGAGCCAAAAGAAATATGTACTAATAGTTTTATTGTGGCCAATGCAGCGCCTTTTACAACGTTATTGGCTCAAGGTGGCGGGCAACCTGATCATAGTGACGGGCTACTCGATATAAATTGGTTAACACCAAATAATGAAGATTCAACCACAGTACTAAGTATTGCAGAGCTGATGTTTAGTAGCTTAACGCAAACACATTTAGCTATAAACTCTCACCATACAAATGCCAAAAGAGTAGAGGTTACAGGTGAAGGAGAGCTTAAGTACGTACTAGATGGTGAAGTTAAAACCGCTCAAAAACTAGTTATT
Organism: Pseudoalteromonas sp. Z9A6; assembly: GCF_011378805.1. Lineage (NCBI taxonomy): Bacteria > Pseudomonadati > Pseudomonadota > Gammaproteobacteria > Alteromonadales > Pseudoalteromonadaceae > Pseudoalteromonas > Pseudoalteromonas sp. Z9A6. The sequence continues at coordinate 69,082 of NZ_WTKZ01000001.1, read as the reverse complement.
ACTATTGAGCCGGCTTCATTAAATGTGATTTGCAAAGAGCAATAAATCGCGTTAGTTATAATCAAAAAAGGAGCTAAATTAGCTCCTTTTTTTACATCACTTTTTAATTGATGGCCAAACAAACCCTGTTGTATCCGGCGCTTGAGAAGATGTTTCTCTTGGTGCACTTTTTGGTCTACGAATAGGCTTATTATTTATAGTGTGAATATAAAGTGCTTCCACTTTATCGCGAGCCCAAGGCGTTTTACGCAAAAACTTTAAACTCGATTTAATGCTGGGTTGATCAGTAAAACATTTAATTTTTACTTGCTCGCCAAGTGTTCTCCAGCCAAGTCGTTGTTCTAACTCAACAAGTATTTGTTCTAATGTTACCCCATGTAGAGGGTTTTTAGGTTGATTATTCATAGCCATACTACTTATTTAAACTGCATGCATTGTAGCTTAAATCAGCTTTTAGCGCTAATTCACAGTGATTGTTTTAGGAGCTGTTGGGTAAATAGCATTACCTTGCTTATCTATTTTAAGCCAAATGAGTTGGCTGTTACTGTGTTGGGGTGTTTTAGCACCACACAAAAGTGTAAAAGAGTGAACTTGTATTAATGCCCCTTCGCTATAGCGTTTGTTGTCGTACCAACAGTTAGCTTCTTCATTTACAAACTGGTTTGCATCAATAATTGAATGGGTTTTTAGCGTTGTTGCTTCACTAAGTATTGAATACGATAAGCTGCTAAAACAAAAACATAGAATTAAAAAGTTACGCATTAGAGGCCTTTAAATAGGGAGGGTTAAAAATAATACATTAAGCTAAAAAACGTGCTAGTGTAAAGTACACAAAGTGATTTTAAGTATAAATTTAGTTATTCACATAACAATAAAAAGGTGCACACAATGCAATTTAATCAAACAATGATCGAAGAATTCACACTATTAGCAAAGTTTCCTCGCGACAGTAAAATGCAGGGTATTAAATTACATTCAGACGCAGAGCCAAGCTTACTTAGCGCAGCGCAACGTTTATTTGAAAAAGGGATTATAGATAGCCCAGATGGCGGATATTTAACTGATCTGGGCTTAGATTTAATTGAGCACGTTACGGTTATTCATAGCGCGCTACAAAGTTAATCTAAATTAGCTTAATTTGCATCGGGTTGATTTTGCGGTGCAGCGTCATTAAATGCAGCTAATTTATTACAATGTTCGTAAATGGCTGCAATTTTTGGATAAGCGCTCATATCTACGTTAAAACGAATTGCATTAAATACTTGCGGCACTAAACAAATGTCAGCAAGTGTTGGTTGGTCACCAAAGCAGTAGCCATTATTTTCGTTTAGCATCAGTTCTATTTTTTCAAAACCCACTTCTATCCAATGTCGATACCATTTATTTTTAGCCTCGTCATCAACACCTAATTCGTTTGATAAATACTTCAGCACGCGTAAATTATTAACAGGATGAATATCGCAAGCAATGGCAAAGCTTAAGTTTCTTATTTGCGACTTTTGCCACGCAGTCCCTGTAATTAATGGCGATTGCGGATAAGTTTCATCTAGCCACTCAAGTATTGCAAGCGATTGTGCTAAAACACCATCATTGGTTTCAAGTGCCGGTAGTAAGCCTTGCGGATTAGTCGCTAAGTATTCTTTCCCAAGCTGCTCCGATTTTAAAAGGTTAACAATAGCAAGTTCATGATCGATTGCTTTTAAGTTAAGCGCTATACGCACTCTATAAGCCGCTGATGAGCGAAAGTAGCTGTATAATTTCATAATTAATCCTGTGAACCTGTAAATTGTTTTTTAATTGTGCGCCAGCAATCGGTGTAATTTGGTTGGCGCTCTTTACCTTCTAATGCATATTTTGTCGGTGAAATTATATAGCGCGACTCAAACATAAAGGCCAATGTGTTTTCATATTTTTGTGGTGTAAGCTCAGCGTTTGAGGCTTTTTCAAATACGTCGGCTTCAGGTCCATGTGGCGACATACAATTGTGTAAACTTGCGCCACCAGGTACAAAACCATGCTCTTTTGCATCATACACACCTTCAATTAAGCCCATAAATTCACTCATAATATTGCGGTGATAATACGGCGGGCGAAATGTATTTTCGGCTACCATCCAACGCGGTGGAAATATCACAAAATCGACATTTGCCATACCCTCAGTAGCAGAAGGAGAGGTTAGTACAGTGAATATAGAAGGATCGGGGTGATCAAAGCTCACTGTATTTATTACATTGAAACGCGATAAGTCGTATTTATAGGGCGCACTATTACCCGTCCATGCAACCACATCAAAAGGAGAGTGCTTAATTTCACAGCTAAATAAATTACCGTTAAATTTAGAAACAAGCTCAAAGTCACCTTCTTTATCTTCAAAGGCCGCTACAGGGTATTGAAAGTCTCTGTCGTTGGCATAACCGTTTGCACCAACAGGTCCTCGCTCTGCAAGCTCTAACGCATGGCCATAATTTTCACAAATATAACCACGGGCTGTATTATCAATTAAATCAACAGAGAACTTAATTCCTCTGGGAACTACAGCAATTTCACCTGGTTTAATGCTTAACTTACCGCACTCGGTGTGAATTAATAACTCACCTTGCTGAGGGACAAACAACATTTCGCCATCGGCATTGCAAAAGTAACGCCCTTGCATTGACTGATTAGCGACATATACATGAATGCCAATACCAGATTGCCCATTAGCACTGCCATTAGCAGCCATCGTTACTAACCCATCAATAAAATCAGTAGGCTGTGAAGGCATATCAATAGGATTCCAACGTAGCATTGTTGGTGGTGTTACGGCTTCAGTGATTGGGGCTGTTCTTATTAGGCCGTTATCAATTGCTTGGTAATCACCTTGCACTACAGACGGACGAAGGCGGTAAAACCAAGTGCGACGATTTGAAGCGCGAGGAGCCGTAAATGCAGTCGAACTAAATTGCTCTGTGTATAAATCGTATTTAACTTTTTGTGGGCTAAATTGTCCTATTGGCAGTGCACCGGGTAGCGCTTGTGTTTCAAATTCATTACCAAAACCGGTCATATAACTTAATTGTGTCGCCATTACTGACTCCTGTGAGAGGGGGTTGGTTTAATATTATTTTTATTTCAGTTAAGATACTCTCAAGTGAGACTAATATCAAATGTGCAACTACGCATCCGTGTAAATATTAATGAACACTAAAGTAAGCCTTATAAAGCTGGGATAACTAAAAATGAAAATTGATTTAGCAACGTTTTTACCTTATCAATTAACGAATGTAGCAACACGTGTAAGTAATGACTTTGCCGAGGTTTATCAAACTAAATACGGTTTAAATATTCCGCAGTGGCGAATACTTGCTAATTTAGCGCAATATGGTCAGAGCAACGCAAAGGATTTATGCACGCAAGCAAATATGGACAAGTCGACAGTGTCGCGTGCGGTAAAAGTTTTAATAGATAAAGGTTTAGTGAAAAGTGAGTTAAATGCACAAGACAAACGCGCGGCCTTACTTGTACTGAGTAAAGTAGGTCAAAGCTTATATGAGCAAATAGCACCCGATGCACTGAATTGGGAAAAACAATTACTGAATACTTTAACCAACGAAGAATACGAAGTGTTAGTGGGTATTTTTGAAAAGTTAAATAACAAATTAAAGACATAAAAAAGCCCACCAAAGTGGGCTTTTAAAAGATGTTTTAGGCTACAGTTCTAAATTAGAAAGTGTAACGAACACCTACACGCATTTCCCAAAGAGATGCATCACGTTGAGTTGTGGTGCTTGCGTTATTCCCGTTAAAGTTTGAATAAACGTAACGGCCTTGGTCATCAATATCTGTTGAAATCATACGAGCACCAACGAAAGGACCTTTTTTCAGTACACCCCAATCATCGTTTAACATATTAGTTAAGTTATCGATTACGAAGAATGCTTCACCTTTATGGCCATCCATGAACCCAGGTACTTCTTGAGTTAGCTTAAAGTTAAACTTAACAAACCAATCAGAGTTTTGCGCGTTACGACCTGAAATTTCACCACGTTTTAATCCTTCAGATGCAATGAACTCATTAAATTCATTAATCTCATCTGCTGACATGTTATAAACAACGTTAGGATCGTTTACTAACGGTACATAAAGTAGTTGGCGAGAATCATTTGAATTAAAATCACCAAATGTATCTTCATCGTTACCATTAAATGTGAAGCTGTAAGGCAAGCCTTTGTATGCTTCACCAAATAAATTAAAGCGAGTGCTATATCCATCGATAAATTCATGTGTGTAAGCAAGGTTTAATGTAAAGCGATGAGGTATTTCATAATCTGATGAAGATACACCAGGATCTAACGGGTTAGACGTTGCCAAGTTACCGTAGTTAGAGCTCGCTGTTGAACTTGTCATTGGGTTAACATCATCAGCATCTGTATAAGCATATGATAGTTGTACTTTAATACCGTTATCGAATGCTTTGCTTACAGCTGCAGAGATAATTGAAGTTTCACCACTGTCACCATTAACATTTGTTAAAAGTAAATCACCGTCACGTCCTTCAATAGAGGTTAAAATTGGACGACCATCAAAAGTAGTAGTACCACTGTCAGTAAGGGCTTGGTCCATTAACGTTGCTGCATCACGCTTTTTGGTGTAGAGATAATCTAATGAGATTACATATTCGTCTTCTGTTGTATAAGTAGCCCCTACTGAATATTTCCATTCCGATGGGATTTCAAAATCAGAAGCTACGGCGTTCGTAAAGCTATCTCCAGAACCAATTACTGTGTTAGCTACTTTATCAAACTGTGATTGTGGTACATCAAAACCTGGTTTTCCACCATTCACATTTGGTGTAGCAAATAAATCAATAGATCCAAACTGATTTGCGCTAATATTTGTGATGCCGTCGTTTGAATATGAGTTAGATAACCACACATTCGGATTACCACCTGAAAATAAGCCCAAACCTGCGCGAACTTCAAGTGCATCAGTTGCATACCATTCAAAGCCAATACGTGGTTGAACTAAATCCACACCATCAAATGTTGATTGGTTACTGAAACCATAACGTGCAGTATAGTTTTCATTTAAAGTAGGCTTGTCATCGCTAGTGTAACTGTCGTAACGAAGACCAAACGTTAGTGATGCATCAATGTCTGAGAAGCTATATTCATCTTGAATATAAAAAGTATGTTGAGCATATGAGAAGCTAGCGCCGGCATCTGCAGCATTATTCGTACCTGCGGCATTATTGTAGAAAATTGCACTTGCAATTCCTGCTTCGTAATCATCAATACTTGCAAAACTCCATTCACCTTGCGTGTGTTGAACGAATTGGTTAAATACTTCTAGCTCTTCATACTCGTAACCAGCTGTTATCGTGTGCTGGTCAAGGTAGTAAGTACCAGCAAGTTTAAATGTAGTTGTATCGTAATTTAAATCGTTTGATTGACGAGAATCATCTGGACCTAAATATACTCGACCTCCATCCGATGTGTTTACTTGGAATTCACCAAAGCTGCTTGCAGCATCAAGTGATTCAACACGTGCATCTAGTTCCGATTTACCTAAACGAACTTCAGTTGAAAAATCGTCATTCCAGTCTGAGTATATTGAACCGATGATTGAAGTAAATTCTGCACCTTGCTCATAAAAGTGACTATCTAACGATAGGCGAGTTGAACCAGTATCTGATTGAGATAATGTAAAGCCGTCATTATAGTTATAAACTAAGTTAGCACGGTGAGAATCGTTAATGTTCCAATCTAATTTAATTAATATTTTTTCATCTTCTACAGGTGCACTCGAAGGAGTGGTACCTGCATCATAACCATACACATTTTGTGAAATTTGTTGGATACGAGCTAAGTCGCTTTCAGAAACACTTGAACCTAAAGGGTCATAATTGAATTGTGCTACCCCTTCTAGCTTTTCATATGAAGTATATAAAAATAATGAATCTTTAATTAGAGGTAAGCCAACATTAAAACCGTAGCGTTTTTCATTATAACTACCGTTATCAACGTCTTCGCCTTCAATTTTATCACCTTTCATTGAATCATTTGTGTAATCGAAAAACACGCCACCATGAATTTCGTTGCCGCCAGATTTAGTTACAGCATTGATGTTACACGCTGTAAATCCACCGTACTGAACATCAAATGGTGCAAGTTCTACAGCTACTTGCTCAATTGAATCAAAAGAAAAAGGTGCGCGAATAGTAGGGTAACCATTTGAGCTTAAGCCGAAGTTATCGTTCATACGAACGCCGTCTAGCGTTAAACTATTAAATTTTGGATTACCGCCACCACAGTTAATAGTGCCGCGGCTATCATCTATTGCTACTCGTGGATCAACACGAATGATATCTTTTAAATCACGGTTAATAGCAGGCTGATTCTCTAGATCTGTAAGTGTGAAAGTAGACGCCGGACCAGTACCGCCAGACATAGAGCTAATTGGCGCGCCAGAAACTACGATTTGTTCCATGCTTGATTGTGACTCAAGAGAAACGTTTACTGGATAATCGTTACCAATATTAAGAATAATGTTATTGAATTCTTGGTCTGCATATACATCTGAATCAACAATTACTTTATAAGGACCGCCAACTCGCAGGCCTTTAGCTGTAAAATAACCAGCGTCATTTACTTCAGTTGTTTTTACTGATCCAGAAGGTACGTGTAAAATTGTTACTTTAGTGCCGGCTGCTGGGTTGCCGTTAGGCCCCATTACTTGACCTTTAATTGCAGAGGTCGTTTCGTTAGCCATTGCAGCGCCACTTACACCAACACATGCTGCAATAGCAAGTGAAAGAGCTGTTTTGCGTAATTGAGTTTTCATTTAATTTTCCCGTGTAGTTATTAATTAAATTTTTATATTTTTATTTTAAAATTTTTCAAAATAAACAGTTAAAGTTCATTTATTCAAAATCCGTTACTAGTGTACCTTATTTATTCGTTACAAATAAAATACAACTGCAATATATTTTTAATAAATAGTACTATTTTTGTCTATTTGAGTGTTTTTTTGAGCAATAACTCTATATCGGGGTATATATTACGTGGGCTTTATGACAAACATGTGAAATTGGGGTGTGAAAAACAAAAAACCCATTACAAATTTGCAATGGGTTTTGTTAACAATTAACTTAATGTGTTATTACTTACCTATTAAGGCTTAAAACTTGTAGCTAATACCAACTTTAGCCTGCCAAGCTGATGACGATGAATTGATTTGTGAGTAATTACGCACATCTGCACCGCCAAAGCTGTTGTCTATTTTATATCTGCCTTGGTCATCAAGGCCACCAAAGTCATAAATAGTTTGGTTAGAGTAACCTAAGCGTTTTTCTACACCCCAGTCGCTGTTTAGAAGGTTTGCGAAATTATCAATCATTAGATAAACCTCACCAGTGTGACCTTCAGCAAAGCCTGGTATTTCTTGCTTAATGCTAACGTCCATCGTAGTAACCCAAGGTTGAGTTGCTGTATTTTTACCTAAAATACCACCACGCTGAGATATACCAGCACGCTCTAGTAATGGTTCTAACTCAGCCCAAGTCATACCTGATTCATCCCAGTTTACATTTGGATCATCAGCACCTGTAGGTATATATGGTAAGTAAGCACCATTACTGAAGAAACTACTCGTATCACCCAAATCACTGTCTTTATACATGTTCATTGTATAACTAAATGGACGACCTGAACGACGTTCAAAATACACGTTAAACTTAGTCGCATACCCTTCAAAAAACTCTGTGTTATATGCTAAGTTGATTTTAAAGCTGTGCTCAACTTCGTAAAAACCACGTGCTGCAATATCTTCATTACGATTTACTGTAATATTATGCTTGTAGTTACCTTCCGCTTGAGAAGCTGAACCGGCTGATGACTCGGTAACATCCTGGTGAGCATAGCTTGCCGATACAAACAGGCCATTATCCCACTGTTTAGCAATACCTGTTGAAATAATAATTGAACGTCCATCATCAGATGAATTCGTCATTTCTATGTCAGCGTTATCAGCTAAAGAACCACTATAAATAGTTTCATTTATGACGCGTTCACCATCAGCTGCAATACCGATTGGGTTAATAGATGTATTATGCCATACCGCCTCATTCTCTTTTTTATGATAAGCAATCTCTGCTTGCCATTTAAAGCCATCACCTAATAGTTCAGAATCAAACTCATATTCAAAACCTATTTGGGTGCGAATGCTTGAAGGCAATTTAAAATCAGGGTCGATATAAGCAACGCTACCAGCACCTTGTTCTAATGAGTTTTTAATTTCATCAGGCACCTGAGTAATATCGGCAGTGTTATTTGCATAGTAGTCGTTAATTACATCGTTAGGAGCAGATACTAATGTAATACCATCGCTTTGGAATGAGTTGTTATACCAAACATTTGGAATACCACCTTGGAAGCGACCAATACCACCGTTAATAGTAAGGGCTTCTGTTACGTAGTATTTAAAGCCAACGCGAGGAAGTATAATGTCTAGACCATCTAGATTTTCTTGGTTAGTAAAGCCATACGTATTCGCAAAATTTTCATTTAGAGTTGGTTTATCATCTGATGATAAACGTTCATAACGAACACCTGCTGTAACTTCTAAATCGTCACCTACATAAAAAGTGTCTTCAATGTAGAGTGCTAGTTGGTTACGTCTTACATCATATGCTGTATCAGCTGAATCATTAGTGTAAGCATTCTGATAAGAGAAATCATAAGAACCAATTTCACGGTTTTCAAAATTTTCTAAGCTATCAAACTTCCACGTGCCAAGAGAGTTTTCAGCAAATAAGTTATATAAACGAAGTGACTCATATTGAGCACCAAAGTTTATTTCATGCTCATCCATTAAATAGGTAGCATCGAGTGTGAAAGTTAAATTTTGCGTTTCAGAGCGGTTAGCATGACGATATTGATCTGTACCAAAGTTGTAAGAAGGGCCATTTCGACCATCTTCATCAACTGAAATACTACCTAGGTTTGAGCGAGTTGCGCTATCAGAGGTAACATCTTTATATGACACACCAATTTCAGTAGAAAAATCTTCAGTCCAATCAGAGTAAAGCTTTGTTGAAAAGTTATTGAACTTCGTTACGTAGGCGTAGGTGTTCGATGTTAGTACAATATTATCGCCACCGGTGCTAGTGTTACGCTCATCTTGATCGTCTTGCCATTGGTAAGTAAAATCTAAACGATGGTCATCACTTGCGTTCCAGCTTAGCTTAACTAACAGGTTTTTATTTGTATCTTCTGGCGCACCTGCTAATGAATCAGTCAAGCCATATTCATTATTTAAAATAGAAATGAAACGGTTATAGTTAGCTTCTGAAGTATTAAATTCGTTGGCTGCACCAGAGCCGTCAAAGCCGTAATCAAGATCTAATTCGCTTGACCATTCTGAATAGTTAACGAAATAAAACAGTTCGTCTTTAACAATTGCGCCACCAACGTTAAAACCAAATCTTTCTTCAGTTTTAATCGGCTCTACTTTATTTGTAGAATAAGTTTTATGACCTAGCTCATCAAGGTCATCTTCTTGAACAATGCTATCGACATCGCCTGCAATCTCTGGAGTAGAGATTTCATAAAAGCCAGAGAACTTAAACTCATTTGTACCAGATTTTGTTACTGCATTAATAGTACCGCCACCAAAGTTACCTTTAGAAGCTGAGAAAGGAGATACATCAACAGAAACTTGTTCAATAGCATCAAGTGCTACAGGAGGCTGAGAAGTAGGGTAGCCACCAAAGTTCAAGCCAAAGTCATCATTTTGACCAATACCGTCAACAGTTAAACCGTTGGTACGAGGGTTACTACCTGCAAACGTTAGCTCGCCATTACCATTAATACTGGCAAGTGGGTTTAAGCGCGCAATATCTTTAATGTCGCGGTTAAAGCTTGGCATATTTTCAATAGTATCAGAACCAAATGAGCTGCTTGAGCCACCAGATTGCTGAACAATTTTATAACCAGACACTTCAATTTTTTCAATGTTTAGCGGAGCAAGCTGCGAACTTAAGCGGTATGTTTCACCCAGATTTAGATAGATATTTTCAACAGTCGTATCGTTAAACTTATCAGAATCGATGATAACCATGTAAGGACCACCTACACGTAAGCCATTAGCGATAAACGTACCACTTTCGTTTGTAGTTAGCTCGCTAATAGTTCCCGTTGGTTGGTGAACTACTTTAATTTTAACGTTTGCAGCACTGCCACCTGAAGGCGTTGTAATTTTACCACGCATTGCAGATGAAGTATCAGCAGCCATTGCGCTTGTAGAAACACCTAGAGCTAAAATTACCGCTCCAGTTAATTTCGAAAGGCGAAGCTTAGTCATAATGTTGATTTCCCGTGTGTAGGTTATATAAATTTAATACTGTTTATTTGTCAGTCGTCATTTTTAGTGCCGTTTCTAACTCTTTTGCAGAAGGGTCAAATAAGGCGTTCAATAGTCCAGCTAGTCGAATACCCGCTTGTTGTAGGCGTGTTTTAACAATTGGAGTGTTGTTATAAATGTAGCTGTACCCAACTTCGTCGTTGGTGTACTTATAAATTTTTGTTGCTAAATTGTGTGATTCTTCAACCCAAGTTTTAGGTGAGCTTTGTAAATACTCAGCAATTAACTCGCTGTTATTTGTATCAATAAATTGAGCGTATTCAGTAAACGACAAGTTCTCGTTCTCAACTAACTTTGTATCCCAAAGGCTGTGAAGATTTGTTTCTTCGTTAAAAAATGAAACCTTAATACGGTTACCACCTCTGTCTTCACCTCGACCGGCATGAAATGGCTGATGGCTATCGCCTACTAAATGCACTAAAAAACGCAAACTGAACTGCTTAGCATCTGAGGTGCTATTTTTATCAGTGAGTGTTTGCATTGAATAGTGAATGCCTTCTAGGATATTACTTACAGATTCTTTGTTTTTTGTGTGATCGTGATTGAAGCTGAAAGATTTTCCTGGTGCTGCATTAATATAATGCCAACGAGATGATTGCTTTTGCCAAAAGTCGCCAGGAGCAGAGCGCATTTCATCAGGCCACGTTGATATTTGCGCAAGTGACTCACCATCTAAATAAGGTTTAATTGCTGCTTTAGTTGTTTCGCTTATATGAGATTGTGCAATCTGCCCTACAATACGGTGGCCATTTTGACCCCAAGCGTGTGAGTTAGTGCTTGTGAATATCGCACTAATCAAAAGCGCAGAAGATATCGAGTACTTTATATTGTTATGCATTAAAACTTCCTAAATGAATATTTCATGGGGTTGCTATAAGCTAATGCGGTCAATTGTCCTCATTTTTAATGTTGATAGGAAGGACTTATTAAAATTCATAGTTTCTTATTAAATTGCGTTTAAAATCAGTCTCTTATATTTAACAGGTAAAATTACTTGTTGTAATGGGTAAGCGAAATTGTTCAAATACACTATATCGTCTATTTTTGGGTGGCATTGCTTTGGATTATAAAAATATTGTGTTGCACAAAATGTTAATTGTTACATTTTTGTTTCTATTATTGGTCGTTACGTGGGTTTGCGGTCAAGTTAGTGTATACAATGATGATTTACATTTTCCGGTTATGATCGAAACCTCAACAGAGTGTCAAACAACTGCTACAAGTAATAAAGGCCAATTAATTGTTTTTACACAATCAAAAAAAATAGCCAAATTATTAACACAAAAGTTATGCTCTGATAACGTAGTAGCTAAGCAATATGGCTCTGTAAAAGGGTATTGGGGGTATAGAACGGCAGACAGCTTTGAGTTTGTGGGTAAAGGAATTGCTGACCTAATTTTGGCTAAAAACAATATTATGGCAGCCTTTAAAGCAGAGTCGACATATAACTACCAGCCCGTTGTTGGTTTTTCTGACTACACGGCTTTTTTTATATCTTCTAAAGAAAAACCTCGAGTCACTAAACAATATTTTTTAGATAAACGCATAGGTTTGCTTGATTATCCTACCAGCCGATCAGGGCATATTTTACCAAAGCAAATGTTTAAAGAACTGGATATAAATTTAGCTAATTTGAAAATCACTTATGCTAGTTCTCATAACGAATTACGCGATTTACTCGCCGACGGAAAAGTAGATATTATTGCTTCGTTTTGGAAAGAGAGTGACGAAAAACGTTTTTCAAAAAACTATATTACGCCTTTGAGTAATAATATTACTGGAACAAGATGGTATTTAAAAATGCAGCAAAACAATACTGATTTATTATGTGCAGTACAGGCAAATTTGCTTGATATGTCTAAAGATCAAAGTTTGCATTATTATCAAAATGCACAATCGTTTTGGAGTTGCGGTACTAGCTCAGTAAACTTAAAAGAGGAAGTTAGTGATGAGTAAATATAAACAACTACTTGTTTTACTATGCTTATTTTTAACTTTATCTTCTGTGTTTTATATTTCTGTAATTCAAAAAAGCCAGCAAGTGACTAAACAAAAAATAACGCAGATAGAAAGGCAAATAGCACTCGACTTACCATTACTTGATTTATCAAATGAGCTGCTAAAGCATTCAGGGAATAAAGATGCGGTTAATAGCTACATTAAAACCTTAAACAGCTACATTAATTCGAATGATCTTAAAGTTGTTGCTATTGCACCAAAAGGCGAAATACTAGCACCTGTAAACTTACACCAAATAACACGTAGTTTGAGCACTAATAACGGACCTGTATTAGTTGTATTTAACGTTCAGCAAACCGACTTTACAGTGAGCCATCTTATTTACTATTTTATATTTTTAGTATTAAGTGTGTTGATTAGTTTTTGGGTGAAGTTTGCGTTTATCAAACAAAGCAATAAGCAGTCTAATAATGCACAGCATCAATCAATTGCAGAGCCTACGCCGCTGATACTTATAGTCGATCTTAACGATAAGACATTATCAAGTAGTTGTAATACAGAGCAAAAAGTGGGTTTAGCTAATAAGCCATTATGCTTTTATTTAGCACTTGTAGAGTATTGTACAAATAACGATGATGTAGCGCTTAGCCATAACAAAGATGTACCAGAGGAGCTTCTAGAGCTCGCTAACAAGTATTTTTATAGGTTGGTCGAACTTGGTCATACGGTTAGAAAAAGACCTAATTTTAATAATAGCCTAGAAAAAACCTTGAGTGAAATACGTGCGGCGTTAGATGAAGTACTTAGTGAGTGTCCTGAAGAAAAAGAGTTATATTACCCACCTAAAGCCTATGGAGAAGGCTCTCGTTCTCGTTTGCATAGTTATGGGCTGGTAAATATTAAAAAAGGTAATATTGAAATAAGAGGAAAGTAACTAGATTACTTTCCTCTTATTCTTAGAGGTTATTTAGGGGTAAATTCAGCCGCTTTGAGAGGGCTATTTTTTGAAATAAAGTCTTGAAGTGCTTTAGCATCTGTTTCGTCTGTACTTACAAAGCCTTTTTTATTTGTAAGTGCAGGATAACCATCACCGCCTGATGCGTTATAGCTATTTAGACTCATTCTGTATGTTTTATTTTTATTAAGCGGTTCGCCATTGATCAAAACATTAACCAACTGATTATTTTTACGCTCAAACGATATTTTATGGTATTGCAAATAGGCACCAGCATCCGGTGGGAAGCTCGTTACTGTATTTAAGTAATCCCATAAATCACTGCCTTGCCAATCCATATAAGTAATGCGGTTTTTAAAAGGATGTACTTTTAAAATATCTTTATAGCTTACTTTACCAGCCTCTATTGAGCTGCGAATACCACCGCCACTTATTAATCCAAAGTCTGCATTTACTACATCCATTTGAGCTTGAATAATTACACGTGCAAGGTTTGTTTGTTGGTAACGAACTTTGTTTCTGTCACCTTCTAAGCGAGCATCTACTTCACCAATGGTACCTTCAATTTGTTTAGCGCCTTTAGCTTGGTATACCGCTAAATAAGATTCAAGTTTAGGGTCTGGTTTAATGTACTCGTTTGCTAATACTGCTTTAGTAGAGCCATCAGCTTGAACTTTATCTACATACAAATTAACAGGCATGAGTTTGTAGTCTAGTAACGTTAATTTTCCGTTTTCAAGCTTAAACTCAGCTTTACCAACATACTTACCCCATTCATGGGCTTGCATAATGTAAGTACCGTTTTGCTGGTCTGGCTTACAGGCAAGGCCAGGTTTAAAGTTATCGTCATTTACATTTGTATCACTCATACACACAGGTTCTTGTGAGTGACCGCCAATGATCATATCAAGTGTGTTTGCAGGAAGTGAGCGAGCAAGTGTTACATCACCTGGTGCATTAATGCCAAAGCTAGCATCAACATAATGACCCATATGAGTCAGCGCAATGGTAATATCAGGGTTGTACTTAGCTTTTATTTCTTTAGCTAGTTTTGCGGTAACGTCAACAGGGTCTTTAAACTCTAAGTGGCCAATATACTGAGGATTACCAATTTTAGCTGTGTCTGTTGTTGTTAATCCAATAACAGCAATAGTTAAGCCATTTTTTTTGAATATTTTATAGCTATCAAACGCATGTTCGCCTGATTCTTTTTCAAATATATTGGCTGATAGAAAAGGAAAGTTCACCCATTTTTGCTGTTGCTTCAATACATCAATAGGGTTATCGAATTCGTGATTACCTAATGCCATTGCATCATAACCAATCAGCGACATACCTTTAAAGTCAGGCTCTGCTTTTTGTAAATCTGACTCAGGAATACCGGTATTAATGTCACCACCAGAGAGAAGTAAAACGGCATGACCTTGCTTTTGGGCGTCATTACGTAAAGAGTCAATTAACGTTTTGCGAGCGGCCATACCGTATTCGCCTTTTTCGTTTTGCCAAAAACGGCCGTGATTATCATTAGTATGAAGAACAGTTAAATATTCAGTAGGAGTACTGTTAGAGATTGATTCAGGAGCAGGAGATGTACATCCAAGTACACTAAAAATAATCGAAAATAAAATAATTATACGCATAAAATACCTATGGATTAAGGTCTACTTAATTTATCAAGCGGGTAGTTTAAACTAGTTTTATGCTAAAAAAACGTACTTATTGACATTTTATTTAGAAGGTACAGTTAATCGATTTGTGGCGGCACTTTCGCGACGCTTTAACTCTGCATCCGCATATTCCCGCTTAGTATGGTTTATACCTACCATCCACGTTAAAAAGCTCGCCGGTAGTTTTGTGTATGGTTCACCTTTGTGTAAACCAAAGTCGCAAATTGTTTGTTTAGTGTGTGGCATTGTTAGATCCTGTTGTTTGTGTTTTTTTAAGGTAACAAATAAGTGACCACACTTTTAAGATGATTTAATTTTAAATAGTTAGATTTATATAGCAAAAAAGAATATAAATAATGGCATATGTAATTAATTTGTTATCAACACGGTCTTAATTGTATCAACTCACACTTTAGAATCGATTTTAGTCGCCGATGGCATTAATGTGTTAACGCATTAACTAATTATTTAAAAAATATAACAACAGGAATAAAACATGAAAAAACTTTTACTTGGCTCAGCACTTGCTGCAGCAAGTTTTACAAGCACCGCTACTATAGTTGAAATGAACACGAGCCAAGGTGTCATAGAGATTAACTTATTTGATCAACAAACCCCCAAAACAGTCGCAAATTTTTTAAGTTACGTTCAAGACGATTCATATAACGAAACAGTAATTCACCGCTCTGTTAGTAACTTTGTTATTCAAGGTGGTGGATTTACATTTTCTGATTCGCTAGATGCGATTACTACAAAGCCTGCTGTAGAAAATGAGCCCGTTTTTTCTAATGTTAAGGGCACCATTGCGATGGCTAAATTATCGGGTGATGCTAATAGCGCAACAAGTCAGTGGTTTTTTAATATTACAGACAATAGTGTAGCACTTGATACGCAAAATGGTGGCTTTACTGTGTTTGGACAAATTACTGCAGCAAGCCAATCTACTTTAGATAAAATTGCAGCGTTAGTACACTGTGGTGAAACACCCGTGGTTGATATTACTGCTGAGCAATGTGCAAGTACTGATGTAACAATTAGTAGTGCTAACTTAGTGACTATTCAAAATGTGGCGGTAATGGATGATGATCCTAATTCAGCAGCAGGCCTTACTGTCACTGAAAATACGTTAATTGATTCTGACACATCAACAGGTTCTAGTAGCAGTTCTGGCGGCGGGTTAATTTGGCTTTTAGGTGCTTTTTTGCTTGCGGTACCTCGTTTAAAACGTGCTAAATAATTAAAATTAACGGTAATGTGGATGGCCTAAACCAGCCGTCCACATTACTATTATTAAACTTTGCTGTTTAAAATAGTACTCGCCAAACCATTGCTAGCCAAATTGAAAACACACAAATACAACCCAGTAAAAACACTTTAAAACGTGCGCGTACGTTATTTTCACCTAAATGAATAACACTGTGCACAATACGTGTTGCTACAAATAAACAGGCCAGTATTGCCACAAGTGTACTGGCGCTATTTAGTTGCAGTGCAAGTAAACACCCCGCGTAAAAAAGCACAGGTATTTCAAACTGATTTGAAAAGTTTCTATCTGCCACCCTAATAGTGTCGCCAGCCTTATCTAATTGCATTGTTTTAAAATCACTTAAATCTAGTTGTTTGTTTTTAGCTGCGGCAAAGCGCCTTTTACCCATAATGAGCATGACAACCAGTGAAAGCGTAACTTGTGCAAACATGGCAAGTATGATGATTTTTTCCATTGTTTTTCCTTATTATTATTTAGAATTTGCGTATTTTTTGATATTGAAAGATTTTTAATCTCGCAAGGTTGGCAGACTCCCAACTAATATCCGATTATGAAGACATTTTTCACAATGTGTTACACAAAATAGCGTTATTTTGTAGAAAGTTATTAATTGAAAATGTTAGTTTAGCTTAACTATATTGCTTTGAATTGGCGCACGCTATTTTGCGCAATACTTTTTAATGGAAAACAAAAATGAAAAAGATTATTGGTTTTAGTGCTATCGCACTTGCAGTTTTAAGTGGTTGTTCAAATACGGCTTCGGTTTCAGTGGCGCCTCAGGCCTCTTTACTATCAGATACGTTAGTTGTAAGTCCTAACGATAACCGCGAATATAAAACACTTAAGCTGGCAAACGACATTGAAGTAATTTTAGTGTCAGATCCAGGTGCTGAAAAATCAGCAGCGGCACTAAGCGTTGGTGTTGGTTTACTGCACGACCCAATGTCGCAACAAGGTATGGCGCATTATTTAGAGCACATGCTGTTTTTAGGCACAGATCGCTACCCAGACACAAAAGGGTATTCTGATTTTATGACCAAAAATGGTGGCGCGCACAATGCTTACACGTGGCTCGATATTACTAATTACATGTTTAAAATTAATAACGACGCGTTTGATGAAGGGCTAGACCGTTTTGCTGACTTTTTCAAAGCGCCTAAGTTATACCCAGAATACACAGATAAAGAAAAAAATGCAGTGAATGCAGAGTGGTCAATGCGCCGCGAAATGGACTTTTTTGGACAATTTAAACTCGCGCGTAAAATGATGGGCGATCACCCGGCTAATCGCTTTTTAATTGGTAACCTAGAAACCCTTGGCGATAAAGAAAACAGTTCACTTCATAAAGAAACAGTTGATTTTTATAATAAATATTACTCTTCAAATATTATGAAAGTTGCGCTTATTGATAATCTACCTATTGCTGAAATGGAGCAAAAAGCGCAAAAATACTTTGCTGACATAAAAAATAAAAATATCGAAAAACCAACAGTGACTGCAAAACTTGATTTTGATAACGCTGGCGGAAAACGCGTGTTTTATGCACCAAATGAAGATGTAAAACAGCTGCAACTTGATTTCACCATTGCTAATAATAATAGCGAATTTGCGCTTAAACCAAACCGATTTGTAGCGTATTTACTAAGTAATGAAATGCCGGGCAGCCCAGCGCAACTTCTTCGTGATAAAGGGTGGGTGTCTCAGCTTTCAGCTTCAGCTGCACCAAATCAATATGGCAACTACGGTTCGTTAAATGTAAATGTAGAGCTTACCGATGAAGGCATGAAAAATCGTGACGAAATAGTTGCGACTATTATGCAGTACATCGATTTAATTAAAAAAGAAGGCGTTGATAGCAAGTACTTCAACGAGATTCGTACTTCCCTTAATAACCAGTTTAAGTTTTTAGAAAAAGGTGATGAATTTAATTATGTAAGCTCGCTTACGCAAAGCATGCAAGACTATCCGTTAAATCACGCTATTAATGCACCTTATTATTATGCAAAGTTTGACGCTGACGCTATAAGTAATGTACTTGAGCAGTTAAATGCCGATACCCTTCGTATTTGGTATGTATCGCAGCAAGAAGAGACAGACTCACAACTACACTTTTACGACGGCAAATACCGCATCAGTGATATTAGCGATGATGAAATTGCCAGCTGGAAAAAACCAAGCGAATTTAAGTTAGCACTACCAACAGTAAACAATTTATTGCCTGAAAATTTTGCAATAAAAACGCAAGCATTTAAAGAGCAAAAACACCCAGAACTTGCTTACGATAAAAATGGTGTAAAAGTATGGCGCCAAGCAAGTCAAAAATTTGCAGAGCAGCCAAAAGGGCTTGTTGAAGTTTATATAAATACTCAACCCGGTTTGAACGATATTAAAGCAGAAGTCCTTTATTCTGTTTGGGCTGATTTATACAATCTTCAACAAAGTCAGTTAAGTACTGAAGCAGCAATCGCCGGTATGAGCGTCAGCTTAGCACCGAGTAATGGTCTTGTTTTATCTATGAGTGGTTTTACAGATAAGCAAGATGTATTGCTTAAACAAGCTTTAACCGGATTAAAAGCCGATGAAACAGCACAAGCATTTAGCCAAGCGGTAGATCGTTTTAAACGTAATTTATTAAATCAACAAAAGCAGTTTCCGTATGCACAAGCATTTGGCGAGTATTCAAAACTAACGCGTACAGGTGGCTTTGATACAGATGCGCTTATTAAAGCCGCTGACTCACTGAGTGTTGCCGACTTAGCACAATTAAAAACAGCTACGTTTGCACAAAACGATTTACGAGTATTTAGTTACGGTAACTACAATCAGCAAGATATAGACGCGATTGCACAAGAGTTAAGTGCAACATTACCAAGTAATCATAAACACAGTGAATTTGCGCGAAGCAAAGCATGGTTGCCACAACCTGGCGAAACGCTGGTACTGCAAAAAGATATTGATGTAGCCGATGTAGCGGTGGTTGATATGACCGTTCACCCTGTTGCGGGTTACAAACAAAAAGCAGAAGCAGCTGTACTACAAAGCCACTTTAGAACAGTTGCGTTTGATAAAATGCGTACTGAGGAGCAACTTGCATACGCAGTAGGTGCGTTAGCTCGCCCAATTGAAGATTACTCAGCAATTGGTTTGTATATTCAAACACCAGTTAAAGGACCAAAAGAAATACAAGCTCGTTTTGATAAGTTTAAAAAAGAATACGCAGTTGAACTTGATAACATGAGCGAAGAGACTTTTGAGCAGCTGAAAAACTCTACCCTTGTATCACTTAAAGAGCAGCCTAAAAACTTAAGTGATGAAATGAGCCCACTTATAAACGATTGGTACCGTGAAAACTTTACCTTTGATTCTAAGCAAAAGCTGATTGATGAAGTTGAAAAAGTAACGCTTGCAGATATAAAAGACTACTACAAGCAAACAATGCTTAACCCTAATGCTGCACGTTTAAATGTGCAATTACGCGGGACTAAGTTTTTAGAAAGTGACTTTGCCGATTTACCAAATCAAACTAAAATCACAACGCTTGATGCCTATTACAATGGTATTAAATTACAAAAATAAGCTTTATTTATGTAGCTAAAAATAAACCCCAATGTAGTAATACATTGGGGTTTTTATTTATTCAGCTAATTTAAGCCATTATTAAAAAGCCTATAACAGCTAATGCCGCAGCAATTAGCGTGTAAGGCAATTGTGTAACGGCATGGCTCATTAAATTACAACCAGAACCTTGCGCTGCGAGTACGGTTGAATCTGAGTAAAAACACGCTTGGCTACCAAAAGAGGAAGCCGATAATAGCGCCCCAATTACCAGTGGTATGTTTGCATCAACCGCATTAGCCAGTGGCATAACAATGGGAATTGATACAGCAAAAATACCCCAGCTAGACCCCGTTGCAAACGCTAAAATAGCCATTGAAATAAATACCACGGCTGGTAAGTATGCAGCGGTCATATAAGGGCTTAAGCTGCCAATAACAAACTGAGGCAAACCAATTAAGTCGCATACATCTTTAAATATAAACGCAGCTATAACAGTACCAATCGCGGGGATCATACTTTTAAAGCCATCAAGCATGCGTTCAATCATTTCACTTACGCTCATTAATTTTTGTAGAGCATAAAACGGGAGAGTGACCGCCATTGTTGCTAATAAGCCTTTGTATACGTCTATTTCAAAGTAAACAGTAAATGCAACCAGTAAAATAATCGGCACCAAAAAGTTACGTAATTTACCTTTAGGATCAGCATCTTCAAAGTTCTCTTCTACGGCTTTTACTGCATATTCATCCGCTGTTTGAACATCATTGTATTGGGCTGGTTCGACTTGAGCTTGCTCAATTTGCGCCATTTGCTCTGCTTTTTTCATTGGACCAATCGCAGGAATAATACCCAGCACAACAAGTAAAACAACAAGCACTGCAAACCACGCATAAAACATATACGGTATGGCTTGGATATAAACCGCAATCCCTTTGCCTTCTTCAGCAATACCGTTATCTACAAGTAAGCCACCAAAAAAAACCGCCCAGGTAGATAAAGGGACAAGTACACAAATTGGTGCAGCAGTAGAGTCTACAACATAGGCAAGCATCTCACGGCTCACTTTAAATTTATCGGTAATGCGTTTCATGGTTTCACCCACGGTAAGCGCATTTAAGTAGTCATCAATAAAAATAACTACACCCAAACAAAAGGTCATAAACAAAGATGAGCGTTTACCTTTAGTGTATTTAAGGGCTAACTTGCCAAAAGCCGATGCGCCACCTGTGCGAACTAATAGCGCGATTAAAGCACCAAAGCCACCACATACAAGTATTAGCCAGCCGATGGTTTCGTCTGTCATCACTTTTAGCGATGTACTCGCAAAGTTAGTAAGTACTTGTGCAGGATCGGCGATAACTAAACCAACTAAAGCACCAATAAGTAAAGATAAAATGGGGCGGCGTAATACAACAGCCAATACAACTACCACCAACGGTGGCAGTAAACTTAACGCAGAAGGTTCAAGCATTTAAGTATTCACAAAATTAAAAGCATGTATAAAAATTAAAATAGTATTAATTTTTAAACTGCTTATACAAAAACAAAGAAGATGATAAGTTTGTTGTTAAATCATCTTCCAAGTCACTGCTTTTGTACGCGAGGGAGGGACACATAAACAGTTATGTTAAATAGCAGCTTAAGTGAAACGCGTTGGCTTTGGCGCCAGACGGTGCAAGGAGTGCAAACCGCTATTGTTGTGCCTGTAAAAACATCGGCGCAAAAATAATCTGCTTTTTAATTTCAGTCAACAAAAAGTTACATGCAAAACAAAGTTTTTTAAAGGAGCTTACATTGAACGCTGTATTTAAAACAAATCGACTGTTGTTGCGCCATGCAAATGAGCTTGATGCAGCTATGTTACTTAAGCTAGTTAATCAGGCGAGTTTCATAGAGCATATTGGTGATAAAGCAATCTATACCCTTGATGATGCCAAGTCGTACATCAATCAGTCATTTATTGCTTCTCATGTACGCCAAGGCTTTGGGCCTTACATTATTACTTTGCATAATGCTGTAGTGGTTGGCGTTGTTGGGTTTTATAAACGCGCCGCGTTACTGCAACCTGATTTAGGTTTTGCACTTGTAAGCGGTTTTGAAAAAAAGGGTTATGTTTTTGAAGCGGCCAGCGCACTTTTGCAACATAAGCATGAATTTGGAATTACAAAACTGTGTGCAATAACATCACCAGATAATAGGGCATCGCAGAATGTGTTGTTAAAATTGGGTTTTAAAATAGAGGGCAAGGCGGTTATCAATGATGATAAAACCGCCGTGATTATATTGTCACTTAACGATTAAAGTCTTGCTTGTTCTATTTGTTTTGCAACATTTAGGTTTATATTTAGCCATGTTGCTTCAAGTGTTGAAACTAAACCGTCATAGCCATCATCATCAATAGGGACCAATTGCGAAAAGTTATGAATACTTATAAGGCGTCGGCCTGTTTCAGGGTGTGTGTAATATAAACGCCAAAGCCCAGAAATATCAGCGTTACCTTGCATATCGCCATTAAAGTGGTGAATTTCGTATTCAAGCTCATAAAACGTTTGTTGATCAAGTTCAGTAATGACCGGTAAGCCTTTTATTACCATCCAGTTGGGCATAGCATTAAAAAGTGTTTGCTGGGCTGTTGCAGTAAGCATTACATCCGGCGATTCGCCCCACAGGTTATAATTTGCAGCATGAATTTGGTTGCTATCTATTTTCATCGCAATGCCCAAATTATTTAAAGCGCCTCTAAGTACAACAGTTTGTATTCTTAGTTGCGCATCTGTATCTGCAACGTTTCGAGACGATGCACCTATAGGCTGCTCAAACTGGTAATACTGTGTCGCAGTTTGTATTGATGAACTACAACCTGCCAATAGTAATAATAAACTTACAGTTAAAAATAACGATTTCATTATTGCTTCCTTGGTTTTGGATCTGCTGGTAATGATTTATCAAAAATTAGCATATTAGGTTGCTCGTTTAATCCGCGAGTTAGAGGCTGTAGACCTTCACTTAAACGTTTAAACTCTTTTAATGTTTGCTGTATTTGATGATGAAGTTCAGAACCGGCTTGGTAACTGGCCATGGTTTTATCAAATTGGCGCATAGTGACTTCAAATTGCTCCATGCTTTTTGTCATCTTTTCGAAATTACGGTTAAAGTCGCCTGGTAAGTTTTGTGTATCTTTTTGGCTTAGCAGCTCTCGCATTTCATTAGCAAGCGCTCGGTAATCGGTAAATGTAGCTTGCATTTGTGCCAAGCTGTCTTCAACTTTTAAGTTGTTTACCTTATTAAGTACGTCAGAAACTTGATCTGCTAATACAGTTATCCCACTAGAAACACTTGGAAAAACATCATACTGAACAAGTTTACCTAGGTGTGCTTGCGGTGCATCTGGGTATATATCAAAATCTACATACACAGCACCTGTTAATAAATTACCAGGCTTTAACGAGGCGCGCATACCACTTTCAATCCAGCCTTTTAAACTACCTTGCCAATACTCTTTTGCTGAAGCACTGTCGTGATACAAGCGTCCGTATTCTACTTTTATAAGTACCGGAACGGCCGTATTGTGGTTTCTAAAGTGAGCGGGCTTACCGTTAACAATTACATTAGCAGGGGCTTCAACAACAGTACCTACACGCATACCTCTGTATTCGACAGGTGCACCAGTGCGTAGTCCTCGAACTGATTGTTCAAATTCAATTAGGTAGTAATCAAAATCGTAAAAGCGCTCTTCTAATGCTTCTTTATAGCTTTGGCTTAATGAAAAGCTATGCCCATCTTGTGCTATTTCACCCGGGGCCTGTTGCTCAGGTAAACCAACCGAAATACCGCCTTTTAAAAGTTTGCTTAAAGAGCCCGTATTAATATTGATACCATCGGCAGATAGGTCAATTTCAATTCCTGCGTTCACCCAAAAAATAGAGTTCATGGTGATCAGATTTTGATAAGGGGCTTTAATAAATACGCCGTACTTCATTGCTTGGTTTTCCCAATCAAAAGTGGCGGTTTCTATTTGCCCTATTTTATAATTTTTGAAAAATATACCGGTGCTTACATCAAGTACTTCAGCGTTGTAACTCATTAATTTAAAACGACCACCTTTCACATCTTTACCAATGAGGGCGGGTTCATCTTGTAACTTAAAACGCTCTTTTAGTTCTTTACTTTCACCGGGTGAAAACTCTAAATATACACCAGACAATAACGTACTCATCCCGCTAATACCTGTTTCATCAATGCGTGGTTTCACGACCCAAATTTTGGCATCGTCAGTCAGTAGCTCGTTGTAATTTTTATCTATTTGCGCGCGAGCAATTACGCTGTCTTGCGTGTCGGATAGCCTAACATGATCAATTTGACCTATTTTTACACTGCGTACTTTTATTTCAGTTTTACCTGCAATAATGCCTTCGGCTTGTGGCATTTCGATAAAAATCGTAGGGCCTTTATTAGCTTGGTATTGGTATAGCATCCACATGCCTACTAACAGCGCAATTGCCGGAATAATCCAGATAGCGGAAATTTTCGGTTCTTTTGTTATTTCGGCAGTTTCGGTCATGCTTTGTTCTCTGATTTTTTATTTTTGGGTGAATCCCACAATAAGCGTGGGTCAAAGGCATGGGCAGCCATCATTTGGCATATTACCATAACTGTAAAAAATACAATGCCTAATCCTGGCGTTACTGACATTAAATTACCCAATTGAACCAAGGCAACTAAAATAGCAACCACGAATACATCTATCATCGACCATTTACCAATAAACTCTGTCAGTTGATAAATTCGTGTATAACTTTTTGTGTGTCTGTTTGCAGGCCTTGTTACCATTATGCATAAAAAGCTGAGTACAAATGCTTTTGCAAGCGGCACAACCACACTGGCTAAAAATATAATGGCAGCAATGGGGTAGGAGCCACTTTTCCAAAGTGTAATTACGCCACCAATTAAAGTAGAAGGTGATTCATCCCCAAGGCTAGTGGTATGCATAATAGGTAAAACATTAGCTGGAATATAACAAACAACAGAAGTAATTAGCCAAGCTGCTGCTTTTTGTACGCTATAAGGGTTTCTGACGTGTGTTTTTGTATGGCAACGCTGGCAAATATTACCGGTACATAGTTGATGGCACACATGGCAGGCTTTAATATTTTCATCTATTGCACGTTTAGCATGCTCTGCGCCTTCAAGTACTTTTACAGGCTTTATTTGAGCCCATAAGCGTGGGCGATTTAAGTGAACAAGTGCAGCTATGTATAAAATAACAAACCCCACATAAGCCCAAAAACTCGTGCCGAAGCTAATATCAGCCAGCGACATGATTTTAACCATACTAACAAGTACGCCAATTAAAAATATTTCCGACATAATCCAAGGCTCTAACGCCAAAGTGAACTTTAGTAGTCGCCTTGCAATGCTCTCTGGTAATGCTTTTAAAAGCCCAAGATGCAAAGGAATTAAAATAACAAGCAAACCCATGGGCAGGGCAATAATGCTCAAATCAATAAATAAGCCAAGCAGCTCACTATCATAATTAAACAAAATTCGAGCCGCGTCGGGCAGTGTAATAGTTTGAGTTATACCGCTACTACTAAATGAAATAAAAGGGTAAAACATACTGCTGAGCAGCATTAAAAGTGCGCTAAAGCTTAGTGCAACTATGCGACTGTCGTGATTAACATCGGCTTCGCAAAGTTTATGGTGACAATGTGGGCATATCGCCATTTGTTTTGCGATTATGCGAGGTATATC
This sequence comes from Pseudoalteromonas sp. Z9A6, assembly GCF_011378805.1. Lineage (NCBI taxonomy): Bacteria > Pseudomonadati > Pseudomonadota > Gammaproteobacteria > Alteromonadales > Pseudoalteromonadaceae > Pseudoalteromonas > Pseudoalteromonas sp. Z9A6. Next base: position 43,524 of record NZ_WTKZ01000001.1, on the reverse strand, counting down.
TATGATCAGATCACAACAGGGGCAGACAGTTTGCAATTTAATACCAAGCAAGAAGAATATTTCTTCAATTTTGCTATATTTAATACATTAATACAACGCGTTCTGCCATCAAGCTGCTCGTTATATAAAGGAAGCGTTTGAAATATTATTTGTACTGCATATTAATGTGGCTCTTTATTTTCTCGCAAAATGCTGTGGCTATTAATAAAGAGCGAGAAGTAATTATCGCCGCGAGCGCATCAATCCCGCCCTATGTTTTTGCAAAAACAGACTCGGGTATACACCTAGGTTTAATCAAAGCCGCGTTAAAGGCTAATGGATTTGCCAATATTAATGTGCAATATATGTCGAATAAACGCGCTGAGCATCAATTGCATAATAAAGGAGTGGATATACTTTTAAATTATGCAGGAAGAAGTAGTCCTGGTATTTACCCAAGTAAACCGGTACTTAGTTATGAAAATGTAGCCATTACACTCAAGCGAAATAAATATAATATTGATGAAATAGAAGGCATGTTTAATAAAAACGTTCTTGCTTTTCAAAATGCAACTGCATATCTGCCTTCTATATTTAAAAGTAATGTTAAACACTTTAGCTCATATCAAGAGGTTATTAATCAAAAAGCGCAAGTAGATAAGCTGTTAAAAGGTTGGGTGGATATAATTGTGTTAGATAAGCGTATTTTTTACTATTACTACAATCAACATAAATCACCCGAAGCTGTGCAAATTTACACTTTATTTCCAAAAGCAGAGCGACCTGCTTATTTTAATAACTTCTCTTTAGCTACTGAGTTTGATATTGGTTTGGCGCTCATCAAGCAAAACGGTACTTATAAAAGAATTGTTGATGAAGGCCAAACCCATTCATCAATCAAATAACGCCACTGTTTGACGTGTAAGCGCTATTAGCTCACCGGATTGTGACCATATACAGCCATCTTCTAAACCATAGCCATCTTTTGAATGATGAGTGATTGCTTCAAAGCCAAGCCATTCTCCAGGTGTTAAGTTTGGCTCTTGTACAAACTCTAAATACCATGACATGCTACTAGCTGGAGCGGGTTGTTTAAACATTTGTAATAACGTAGGTGGCCATGCATCTGTTAATGCAATTACATGCGCTTCTGTTATTTGCTCTGGGGTGTGCTTAAAGCGCATCCACCCCCCTAAGTGAGAAGTTTCTGCGCTGCTAAATGGCATGGCACCTTGTTGAGGACATAAATCAACATGTTGAAAAAATTCAGGCATCTGGCCTTTAATAAAAGGTAGAGTATGGCGCTCGTCTACCGGTTTTAATCCTAAAGACTTTGAAACTGGCACATTTACACCCGACTCTCTACTTTTAGCAAAACACGCTTGTACAATTACACACACTTGTTCATTTTGAATGGCTTTGGCAAGTACTTGTGTGCTGCTTTTACCTTGTCGTAATATTTCTACCGATAACGAAAAAGGAGTATCAGCTAGTAATGGCCCTACAAAATTTGTACTGAGTGAGAGTAGGCGACGATCATTAGATACTTTTCCTCTGATAGCTTGATACAACAGTGCGGCTGAGAGCCCACCAAAGGCAGTTCTGCCTTGGCACCAGTTTTCTGGAAATTGCATTGTGCTAGTTAATTGTTCGGTATTGTCTGAACTTCCAATTTTTGCAGCTTGTAGAAGTAATTGTTCAAAATGCATGAAGATGTCCTTTTATAGTGCGATTTAATAAATTTATAACACAACCAAACTAGTCAGACCAGTAATTAAAAACGTCTCTGGCGGTGCAAAAATCACCATTCCTTACAATTATTAGGGTTATTTTGTAAATAAATCACAAAAAATGAATTTTTTTTCATTTTTACAGTTGAAATAAGTTTGGCGCATCCCTATTTACTATGTCATCGAACGTATTAACGAATATTGAAGTTGGAGAAGTTTCATGGGTAAAATTATTGGAATCGATTTAGGTACTACAAACTCTTGTGTTGCAGTACTTGATGGTGGCAAAGCACGTGTTATTGAAAACGCGGAAGGCGATCGCACAACCCCGTCTATTATTGCTTACACGCAAGACGGCGAAACATTAGTAGGTCAATCTGCTAAGCGTCAAGCGGTTACTAACCCGACAAACACATTATTTGCAATCAAGCGTTTAATTGGTCGTCGTTTTGAAGACGAAGAAGTACAACGCGATATCGGCATTATGCCGTTTAAAATCATCAAAGCTGATAACGGCGATGCATGGGTAGAAGCGGGTGGCGAAAAACGCGCTGCACCACAAATTTCTGCTGAAGTACTGAAAAAAATGAAGAAAACGGCAGAGGACTTCTTAGGTGAAGAAGTAACTGAAGCTGTAATCACAGTACCTGCATACTTTAACGATTCACAACGTCAAGCAACGAAAGATGCTGGTCGTATTGCGGGTCTTGAAGTTAAACGTATTATCAATGAGCCAACTGCTGCGGCACTTGCTTACGGTATGGATAAAAACCGTGGCGAAAACATTGTTGCAGTATATGACTTAGGTGGCGGTACTTTCGATTTATCAATCATTGAAATTGATGAAGTTGAAGGCGAGCACACTTTTGAAGTACTTGCTACAAACGGTGATACTCACTTAGGTGGTGAAGATTTCGATAACCGTGTAATCAACTACCTAGTAGCTGAATTCAAGAAAGATCAAGGTTTAGACTTAAAAACGGATCCTCTTGCAATGCAACGTGTTAAAGAAGCTGCTGAAAAAGCAAAAATTGAACTGTCATCTGCACAATCAACTGAAGTAAATCTTCCGTATGTAACTGCTGATGCATCTGGTCCTAAGCACATGAACGTGAAACTAACACGTGCTAAGCTTGAATCACTAGTTGAAGATTTAGTAACTAAATCTCTAGAGCCACTTAAACGTGCACTTGCTGATGCTGATTTATCAGTAAGCGACATCAACGATATTATTCTTGTTGGTGGCCAAACACGTATGCCTTTAGTACAAAAAACAGTTGCTGATTTCTTCGGTAAAGAACCACGTAAAGACGTAAACCCTGATGAAGCAGTTGCAGTAGGCGCAGCGATTCAAGGTGGTGTACTTGCTGGTGACGTTAAAGATGTACTATTACTAGACGTTTCTCCATTATCTCTAGGTATTGAGACAATGGGCTCAGTAATGACTGCATTAATTGAGAAAAACACGACGATTCCTACTAAGAAATCGCAAACATTCTCAACAGCTGAAGATAACCAATCTGCTGTAACAATTCACGTGTTACAAGGTGAGCGTAAACGTTCAAGCGACAATAAATCTTTAGGTCAATTTAACCTAGAAGGTATTCGCCCAGCACAACGTGGTACACCGCAAATCGAAGTAACATTCGATGTTGATGCCGATGGTATCTTACATGTATCTGCGAAAGATAAAGATACAGGTAAAGAGCAAAAAATCACAATTCAAGCATCTTCAGGCTTAAGCGATGAAGAAGTTGAAAAAATGGTTCGTGATGCAGAAGCACATGCTGAAGACGATAAAAAGTTTGAAGAACTTGTAGCTGCTCGTAACCAAGCTGATGCTCTAGTACACGGTACTCGTAAGCAAATTGAAGAAGCTGGCGATGCATTACCAAGTGAAGACAAAGAAGCGATTGAAGCGGCTGTTGTAGATTTAGAAGCTGCTATTAAGAGCGACAACAAAGAAGAGATTGAAGCTAAAACTCAAGCTCTTGCTGAAAAGTCTCAAAAACTAATGGAAATTGCACAAGCGAAAGCACAGCAAGGTTCAGCAGATGCAGGCGAGCAATCAGCTAAGCAAGACGACGACGTTGTTGATGCAGAGTTCGAAGAAGTGAAAGACGACAAGTAATTGTTGCTAACGCTTCTCGCTAGCCAAAACACTTAACTCAATCGAGTGTTTAGGTTAGGATGAACAATTGAGGCGCGCGAGCAATAGCTTGTCGCGCCTTTTGCATGTATTTAAGGTTTAAAAATTCAATGATAAATCGATGCGATTTATCGGTTTATCCAGCAGCTCACGCTGCAAACAGAAAAGAGTAGTGTGATAGATATGTCAAAACGCGATTATTACGAAGCCCTCGGCGTAAGCAAAGATGCGAGTGAGCGAGACATAAAAAAAGCGTATAAACGCTTAGCGATGAAATATCATCCAGATCGTACCGCAGGCGATAAAGAGCTTGAAACTAAATTTAAAGAAGTTAAAGAAGCTTACGAGATTTTAACCGATCCTCAAAAACGCCAAATGTATGACCAACATGGTCACGCGGCATTTGAGCAAGGCGGTGGCGGTGGTCATGGCGGCTTTGGTGGCGGTCATGGCGATTTTGGTGATGTATTTGGTGACGTATTTGGCGATATTTTTGGTGGCGGCGGTGGTCGACGTCAATCTCGTCAACAACGTGGTTCTGACTTACGTTACAACATGGACTTGAGCTTAGAAGAAGCGGTTCGTGGTAAAGAAGTTGAAATTAAAGTACCAACATGGGTGGGTTGTGAGCCGTGTGATGGCAGTGGTGCTAAAGCAGGTTCTAAGCCTAAAACATGTACTACGTGTCATGGTGCTGGCCAAGTACAAATGCGCCAAGGTTTCTTTGCTGTTCAGCAAACGTGTCCAACGTGTCAGGGACAAGGTCAGATTATTTCAGACCCTTGTAACAAATGTCATGGTCAGGGCCGCGTAGAAAAAACTAAAACGCTTTCAGTTAAAATTCCAGCTGGCGTTGATACAGGAGACCGTATCCGCTTAACTGGTGAAGGTGAAGCCGGAATGCACGGCGCGCCATCTGGCGACTTGTACGTGCAAGTATCTGTTCGCGAACATGAAATATTTGTGCGTGAAGCAAATAATTTATACTGTGAAGTACCAATTAGCTTTACAACAGCAGGTCTTGGTGGCGAAATTCAGGTGCCTACACTTGATGGTCGTGCAAAACTTAAAATACCTTCTGAAACGCAAACGGGCAAAATGTTCCGTATGCGTGGCAAAGGCGTTAAGTCTGTTCGAAGTGGTGCCCAAGGCGATCTAATTTGTAAGGTAGTAATCGAAACGCCAGTTAATCTTAACGAGCGTCAACGTGAACTACTGCAAGAGTTAGATGAAAGTATGGGTACAGATAGCTCGAAAAATCGTCCTAAAGAGCAAGGCTTTTTTGACGGTGTTAAAAAGTTTTTTGATGATTTAACCAAGTAAATTTAAATTATTAATAATGAAACGGCGCTTTTTAGCGTCGTTTTTTTTGCTTTAAATTTTATTTTTGTTACTGTTAAAAAAAACACGATTAAATAGTATGACCCCAGCAATCGAATTACTTAAAAAACAAAAAATCCCCTTTGAAGTACTCAGTTACGAACACGATGCAGGTAATAGTCAATATGGGCTTGAAGCTGTTGAAAAGTTAAATTTAGATAGCGCCCAAGTATATAAAACCCTCGTTCTTGAAACACACGAAAGGCAGCTAATTGTTGCTGTTACTCCTGTGTCGCAACAAGTTAACTTAAAACAGTTAGCAAAATTATGTGGTGCCAAAAAAGTAGCCATGGCTGCCCCGCAAAAAGTTCAAGCTAGCACTGGTTATATTTTAGGGGGAGTAAGTCCACTTGGACAAAAAAAACGCTTAGCTACGTTTATTCATAGTAGTGCTTCACTTTTTGATACTATTTATGTGAGCGCCGGAAAGCGAGGTTTAGAAATCGCACTCTCCCCAACTAATTTAGCGGCGTTAACTGACGCTAAATTTGGCGATTTATAGCCTTTATTTTTAAAATTACTCTTCATAAAGGCAATTAACTCAAGTTAAGCAATTTGCTCAATACCTTATTTGTAACTACATTGAGAGTATCTTTATACCGTTAATATTTAATACCAAACGGTATTACACATTTTGTATACGGCTGTTTGTATGAACCTTTTAGATGTAGATTATTTTGCAATACTGGTGGCTGCATTGTCTTCTTTTATGCTTGGCGGCATATGGTACTCAAAAGCACTCTTTAAAAACGCTTGGCTAGAAAGTATTGGCTTAACTGACCTTGATTTACAATCAGCCAATCCCAAGTTGATATTTGGCGGCAGCTTCTTTTTAGTATTTATAGCGGCTTTAATGTTGTCTCTATTTTTAGGTAAAGACGCAAGCTTAGTTGAGTGTATAGGAACAGGCTTTGTGATCGGCTTTTTTTGGATCAGTAGTTCACTAGGGTTAAGTTATATATTTGAGCAACGCCCTTTAAAGCTATTTTTAATTAACGGGAGTTACTGTATTTTACAGTTTTCGTTAATGGGGCTTATTTTAGGTATTTGGCCGTAAGGGTTGAGTAGCCGTTAATGCCCGGTTTGATTCTTACCTGAGAGTAGAGTAGGTTTATATAATCGTATTTACATGATTTGGTAGCGGTATTAATGAAAATATTAGTAGTTGATGATATGCCGCTCATGCGTCATGTTTTAATTAATATGCTAAGAAAATTGGAGTATTGCAATATCGTTGAAGCTACTGATGGATTACAAGCTTTGGCTTTATTGCGTGACCAACATTTCGATTTGGTTATTACAGATCTTCATATGCCAAAAATGGATGGTGTTGATTTACTCACAAACATTCGAAAAGACAGAGCCCTTGCCGATATTCCTGTGTTGATGGTTACCTGTGAGGATAGTAGAGATAAAGTTAAGCAAGTTATTGCAGCTAAAGTATCAGGGTTTATAATCAAACCTTTTAATATGAATGTATTATCATCTCAATTAAACCGCTTCTTTTTCAAAGATTAGGTTATATTTTTCATCATCATTAAATTATTATGAGCTCACTTTAATAACTATACCGCGTAAAAATTCTAAAACCCAGTGGTCACCTTTACCCACCTAATACCAATGAGCAATAATACTTAATCATTTTGCGAGGCTTAATGTATCTCTCCCTGTGTTAAAAAATTCTCATTTAGGACAATTAAATAGCGAATTTTCGCCTAGCTATCAACACGTTTTTCTACCCTCAAATAGATCACTTAATTAAACGAATTGCTATAAACTGGTATCATAAAGAATAATTTTTTATATAGTACAGCAGGACTTAATGGCAAAACCCAATAAAAAAGGCCCTACTAAAACGGTCGATATTTTTTGCTCTGCTTGTAAAGCTTCCCTATTTAAATATCGAAAAGGAGGCAAAGGAGCATTAGTTAAGTGTTTTAAAGAGCGTATTAGTCAAGACTTTACACACGAGCCCTGTATTTGCCCTAATTGCAGTCGGCCTTTTGCCCGAGAAGCGATTATTCGTGGTGCGCCTGCCTATAAAATAATTGGTGGCAAAGTAACTTTTAAATAATTCAGATACAGTAAAATTTCTTCATACGGACATATGGCCTTGTTAGAATTTACCATATTGATAGAATCGCTCGGTTTGCTGTTTCAATGAATGAAAAAATACCCTCCCCATGGATCGGGCCAGTTTATTGGGTTATTTAAAAATGGATAAAGGATAGTTTCGTGATAGCACTCTTATTTGACATCATAGGTATGACAGGTACTTTTTTAGTAGTTGGTTCATTTTTCTTACTGCAGCTAGGAAAAACGTCCCCATCTAGCCTAACGTATAATATGATGAATTTAACAGGGGCGATTTTGTTGTTAATTAGCCTTTGCTATAACTTTAATTTAGCTAGCTTTGTGATAGAAATATTTTGGATAGCTGCTTCATTAATTGGTTTATACAAATACCTAAAAAACAGATCAGCTTTAGCTACAAATTAATAACGTATTAATTTTGTTCTAAACCTTAAACACTGCAAGCACACCTGTTTGTGGTGTTTTTTGTTTTTAGGACTAGATTTAATTAATAAGTATAATTAAATTCATTTGTTAACAAAAAGTTTATATCCCTGCCTCATATAAGTCGTTACACTAGCGACCTTAAATTTTTAGGCTATTTCTCGGGTAGGCCATGTTTACGTTTTCTAAAAAAATAATTACAGTATGTATATTATTAGTATTAATTTTGGTTGTTACATTTTGGGTAGGCCGCGCTCACGATATTGAAAAAGCAACAGCTCAAGCGCAGCGTCAGGTTACTCAATTAAATAATTACATTGATACTGAACTCGCTCGTTTTTCGGCTATTCCCCAGCTACTTACTTATAATCAGTTAATGATTGAATTTGCAAACGGCGACCAAGCCCATTACAACGCTATAAATAATTACTTAGCTGATATACAACAAGCCAGTGGTGCATCAGATATATTTGTACTTAATGCCCAAGGCGCAGTAACGGCAAGTAGTAACTGGCAAGCCGATTACACATTTTTAGGCAGTAACTTTGCCTTTAGACCTTACTTTAAACGTGCATTTGCAGGTGAAAAAGTGGCCTACTTTGCACTAGGTATGCGTTCAAAAGAGCGTGGCATTTATTTTTCGCAGGCTGTTTATCACGACAACAAAGCGGTTGGTGTTGTTGTATTAAAAGTGAATGTAAGCAAATTTGAAAACGACAGAGAGCTTTTAAATACATCTAAAGGTAGCCATTTTTATTTAGAGCTTAGTGATAATATAATTGCGATGTCTGATATGCAAACATGGCGTTTAAATAGCTTCAGCGAGTTTGATATAACAAAGCGACGTAATATAAAATTACGCCGTGCTTATTTAGATCATCAACCTGTATATATTAAGCAATTTCAATATAAGAGCCAGGGTATTTCGCATTTTAAAATTAATAAAAACCTTTATGTGAGTGCGACAAAACCACTGCGTTATTTTAGTGCACATATGAACGTACTTGTTGATATAACAAAAGTAAATTCAGCTCAATTAATACGCTTGTTTTGGGCATTTAGCATTTATGCTTTAGTTATTATTGTTGGTTATAGTTTACTTGCTCGTTTTGCGGGTTATAAAAAGCTCGTTTACTCTAGGCATAGTCTTGAGCAAAAAGTGATTGAGCGCACACAAGAGCTTGAGAAAACGCAAGTTGCATTAGTTCAATCAGCAAAACTTGCAACAATTGGGCAGTTAAGCGCAGGTATTAATCACGAAATAAACCAGCCCCTTAGCGCTATGAATACTTACCTAGCAAGCGCCAAACGTTTACTCGCTAAGCAAAATTACACCGCACTTGGCGAAAGCATAACGGTGATTGAGGGGCTTGTAGGTCGCGTACACAAAATAGTGGGGCAGCTAAAACATTTTAGCAAACCATCACAAACTCAATTAAGGCCTTATCCGTTAGCTGGTTTATTAAATAACGCCTTGATGATTGCCAGCTCACAACTAAAGCAAGATAACGTACACGTAGAGCAGCCTAATTTAGATAGTGGGTTAATAGTGTGGGTTGATTCACTTAAATTTGAGCAAGTGTTGGTTAACTTAATAACCAACGCGAGCCAAGCTATGAATGGCGCAATAATACGTAAATTAAGTTTTAATGTTGAGTGTTTTGATAACCGAGTTAAACTCTCAATTTTAGATACTGGGCCTGGGATAGAGCAACACGCTTTTGGTAATATTTTCGAACCTTTTTATAGTACTAAAGAGAGTAACGGTTTAGGCCTTGGATTATCTATTTCAAAACAAATCATTGATTCGTTTAATGGCTCTTTAAGTGCGCACAATCGACTGCAAGGTGGGGCTGAGTTTATAATCAGTCTATCAAGCACGCAGGATAAAACAGATGATTGAAAACTCACCGTGTAAGCACATCATTGTAGTTGATGATGAAGCGATGATCAGAGATTCATTAAAGCAATTACTTACCCTCGAAGGCTATACAGTTGAGTGTTTTAATGATGCAAGTACCGCACTAACAAAGCTTAATCGACGTTTTATGGGTGTTGTACTGAGTGATATAAATATGCCTGCAATGGATGGGCTTACTTTGCTTGAGCAAGTTACGGCATTTGATAGCGAACTGCCGGTTATATTTTTAACTGGGTACGCCGATGTAACCATTGCTGTTAAAGCTATGCAATTAGGCGCGTATGACTTATTTGAAAAACCAGTCAACGAAACATTACTTGATTGCATAGCAAGAGCATGCGACAAGCGTAGCTTAGTGATTCAAAATCGTGCACTAAAACTTGCTGTACAAAAAACCTCAGCGCCGGGTGTACGAATACTAGGTGATACTCCTAAAATGCAAGATATGATGCATTTACTCAATACGGTTATTGATACTCCCGCTGATGTAATGATTGAAGGTGAAACTGGCACCGGTAAAGAGCTAGTAGCGCGTTACTTACATGATCAAAGTATTCGCTCAGCAAGTAACTTTGTGGCTATAAATTGCGGCGCGGTACCTGAGCAGTTGATAGAAAGTGAGTTATTTGGTGCTGCAAGTGGCGCCTATACAGGAGCAACTCACACGCGTAAGGGAAAGTTTGAATTTGCACAAGGCGGTACCGTTTTTTTAGATGAAATAGAAAGTACCCCAATGTCGTTGCAGGTTAAATTATTACGCGTATTAGAGGAGCGAAAAGTAACTCCAGTAGGTGATAATAAAGCAATTGAATTAGATATAAGAATTGTTGCAGCCACTAAAGTAGATTTGCTTTTATTAGTTGAAAAAGGTGAATTTAGAGCAGATTTATATTATCGACTAAGCTTGGTAAAAGTAGATATACCGCCTCTTAGAGCTCGCAAAGCAGATATAGTATTACTGTTTAAGCATTTTAGCTCTATTGCAGCAACACGCTATCACAAGCCGCCAGCACCTCTTAATAGCGAAATACAACAGCGACTCTTAGCGTACGACTGGCCTGGTAATGTAAGGGAGCTTAGAAACCAAGCTGAGCGCGCGGTTTTATTAGGAGTAGAACTTGCTTTTAGTGTTAGCAAAACGCAGGCTAAAGGTGAGCTTTCTCCCGATTTAAGCTTATCTGAAAAAGTTGCTTTTTATGAGCAGTCGTTAATAGAAGAAGCCCTAGAGCGTAACCATGGCAGTATTAAAAATACGATGGATACACTGCAAATCGCTCGTAAAACCCTTTACGATAAAATGAGTAAATACAATTTAAACCGCGATATGTTTATTGACTAAATTGTGTGGTTTATGTGACAACTTCGTTTTTATGGTGTGTGGGAAACCGCACATTTATTCTCTTTTTTTATATGCAGTATCCATTAAGCGCCTGAAATATAAGAGTATTTTACCATTGGCAGTAAAGTTGCCTTATTAGGTCTGACAACAAGTAGATTCTAATAATTAGGACACATAATGATAAAGTTTACACACTCTACTATTTTACTCACTTCAATAAGTAGCTTTGCTTTTTACTCGTACACGGCTTGCGCTACTGAATATGATGTTTATGGTAAAGCCGAAGTTCAAATTGCTAATACAGATACGGGTATTATGCGTTACGCAGAAGAAGGCACGCAGATTGAAGCGCCATTTTCGCGTATAGGCATTCAAGGGCAACACAAATTAAATGAATATTTAAACGTTGTTTTTAAATACGAAGTGCAAGTAAAAGGCTTTGAGCAAGATGACACCGAAGAGCCATTTAGTGCAAGGAATACTTATCTTGGTTTAAAAGGTCAATTTGGCGAGCTTGTAGTGGGAAGAAATGATACTCGCTTTAAATACTCTGAAGGCAAAGTTGATAACTTTAATGAAACCCAAGGTGACATAGCCCAAGTTATTGCAGGACAAGATAGACTTGGTGATACGCTAACATACACTTCTAATTATTGGCATAATACGCAATTTTCGTTTACTTATGCTCCAAAAGACGACAACAAAGATAACGAAGCTGGATTTGCAGCAACTTTTATTTATGGTGATCGTAGCTTAAAAAAAACCTCATATTACTTATCATTAAGCCATGTTGATTCTCTTAATAATATTAATGCGAGCCGAATAGCAGCAGCCTATAAATTTGAACAATTACAGCTTGGTGCACTGTATCAGCATTCAGAATCAACAGATGGTATAAAATCAGGTAGCGGTTATGTGTTAAGTGCAAGCTATACGCTTGATAAATGGGTACCTAAATTACAGTTTGCTAAAGATGACTCTTTACTTCGTCAAACTTCTGAGGCAACACAATGGACTACGGGCCTTGACTATGTATTTGATAAGCAAACAACTGCTTACCTTTTATACACCGACCTTAATTTAGAAGAACAAGACGACAGCAGTGTTGCGCTTGGTCTTAAATACAAATTTTAGAGGCCTGCCATGACAGATAATATACTCACGCAAAAACCAGATAAGAAAAGACATTTCCAATGGCTTTTTTTGATACTAGGCCCTGTAGTAATGCTAATGACATGTTTACTCGATCCACCAATGGGTATGTCTGTAGCGGCATTTAAAACCGCAGGTTTAGCATTTTGGATGGCATCGTGGTGGGTGAGCGAAGTAGTACCAATTCCAGCAACTGCTTTGCTCCCTCTGGTAATATCACCACTTGCTGATATAGCAGCAATTAAAAGCGTGGCTGCCCCGTATGCGCACCCGCTAATATTTTTATTTTTAGGTGGTTTTTTAATTTCTATTGCTATGGAGCGTTGGGGCTTACATAAACGTATTGCGCTAAGCACCATGTTATATGCGGGTAAAAAGCCAAGCTTGCAAATTTTAGCCATGATGCTGGTAACCGCATTTTTGTCGATGTGGATGTCTAATACCGCAACAGCTGTAATGATGCTGCCTATTGCGCTTTCGATTACCAATTTAGTAAAGCAATCAGACCCGAGTAATGAAGGTTTTGGTAAGGCTTTACTGTTATCAATTGCTTATGGTGCAAGTATTGGTGGTATTGCTACCTTAATCGGTACTCCGCCTAATGCTTTAATGGCTGCTTACTTGTCAGATAGTTACCAAATAGAAATTGGCTTTGCGCAATGGATGATTGTAGGCGTACCACTGTCTTTAGGCATGCTAATTATTAGCTGGGTTTGGCTTACTAAATTTGCGTATAAAGTAGATGCTAATATTAAAAACGATCAAAAAATTGATACAAAAGCGGTGTTTTCAACGCAGTTAAAAAGCCTAGGTATAATGCAGCGCGCCGAAAAAGGCGTGTTATTTGTGTTTGTTTTAGCAGCACTGTGTTGGATATTTAGACCTCTATTAGGTGACATAACAGGTCTTAATATTTCAGATACTACTATTGCAATTGCAGCGGCATTGCTGTTGTTTGTAATGCCAGCGAATAAAGGCAAAGATGAGCGTATCCTTGATTGGGAAAGCGCAGCTAAAGTGCCGTGGGGCGTTTTATTATTATTTGGTGGCGGGCTTACACTTGCATCTCAAATTAAGTCATCAGGGCTTGCTGAATTTATTGCTCACCTAATTGAAGGCGCTAGCACTATTCCACTTGTTATGAGTGTACTTGTTGTTGTGGCATTAATTACGTTTTTAACTGAGATCACAAGCAATACAGCGACTGCTGCTGGCTTTCTTCCTTTGTTAGGGCCCGTTGCAGAGTCTATAACAGGTTCACCATTGGTTTGGGTTATTCCTGCAGCTATAGCGTGTAGTTGTGCGTTTATGATGCCGGTAGCGACACCACCAAATGCTATTGTGTTTGGCTCTGGGCAAATTCAAATGCGCGACATGATAAGAGCGGGTTTTGTGCTAAACATTGTGGCTATTGTATTAATTACGCTGGTTACAATGACGATTGCAGCCCAAGTATTTGGCTTTTAAAGCTGAACTAAATTAGTTCAAACCAATCTATGCCAGAGTAGCTTTGTTTATATTTACAGTTTTAAACAAAGCTACTCTTTATGCTTATTTATATTGCTTAAGAAGCTCTTTTTTAGATAATTAGTGTTATTGCTCGAAAAACAGAACAAGGTTATAGTCGTTAATAACTTTAAAAATTGAGTAACCTATTTTGAGCACTGAGACATCACAGGCAATGCCTTTAATTCCCCAGTTTGATGAATTACAAAAAATCTTTCTCGAAACGCCTTACTTGCCAATTGATAAACGTCTCGTTTTATTGAAAAAACTCCGTGTACGTATTGTTGAACTTGAGCAAGAGCTAGTAGATGCTGCTTCAAAAGACTTTGGTTACAGAACCGCTTTCGATACATTACTAGGCGATATATTACCTACAGTGCAAACACTCGCGCACATTATTAAAAAATTGCCAAAATGGGCAAAGCCAAGTGATCGCTCTGTGGGTTTAAGCTTATGGCCTTCAAAAGTAAGTGTTAATTATCAGCCCAAAGGTGTGGTTGGTATTATTGCACCGTGGAATTACCCGATTCAGTTAGCGTTAGTACCTGTGCTTACCGCCATAGCTGCCGGTAATAGAGTGATGCTTAAATTAAGCGAATTCACACCTCATACAAACGCCGTTATCGAAAAAATCTTTAAAGATGATCTGCAAGCTCATTGTAAAATAATACTAGGGGCGAGTGATGTTGCAGCACAGTTTTCATCACTGCCATTTGCTCATTTATTATTTACGGGTTCTACGAACATAGGTAAATTAGTAATGGCGTCAGCGAGTCGTAACTTAACGCCGGTAACGCTTGAACTCGGTGGTAAATCGCCAGTTATTATTACGCAAAATGCCGATATTAAAAAAGCGGCACAAGCCTTACTGTTTGGCAAAATGGCCAACGCAGGGCAAATATGCGTTGCACCCGACTACGTATTTGTACCCAAAGAGCTTGAGCATCAGCTTATTCAGCAATTATGCGAGTTGTATAAAAAGCATTTTAAAGACGGTGTTGAAGGTAAAAACTTAACTTCTATCATTAGCGATGCGCATTATAAACGTTTGGCAACCTACTTAGAGCAAGCCCAAGAACTGGGTGCAAACATTATTAAGCCACTTGAGCAAAACCAGCAAGACGAAGAAAAGCACCGTATGGGGCTGCATTTAGTAACTCAAGTAACTGACGAAATGCAGCTTATGCAAGATGAGTTATTTGGTCCAATACTACCAATAATGAGTTATGAAAAGCTCGACAGCGCAATTGACTATATTAAAGCTCATCATCACCCATTAGCGCTTTATATTTTAGGCCAAGATAAGCACGCTCAAGAATACATTATGAAGCAAACAATCAGTGGCACTGTGGCAATAAACGACACCTTAGTGCAAGTAACTGCTGATGATGCTCCCTTTGGTGGTGTAGGGCATTCAGGAATGGGGCATTATCATGGTATAGAAGGGTTTTTAACGTTTAGCCATGCTAAAAATACGTTAGTATCGGGCTCGTTTAATCCTCGCATTGTTATGCTACTAAAACAAAGCAAACTTATTATTAAGCTTCTAAAGTGGCTTTACATAAAATAATAGGGTGCTGATTTGGTAAAGTTGAATAAGTGTTAACTTGCTAATCAAGATATATTAAAAAGGCTGAATTACATTATGTAATTCAGCCTTTTTTAGATTAGTTTAAAGCTACGGTCTTAAACTTCTAAAATAAGACTTTAAAATAAGCGACCTTCGCCAGCATAGGTACCCACTTGTATTTTTGCATAAATGGCATCGGCTTTTTCTTTAGCTTCTTCAATTTCTTTAGGCAGCATTTTACGCTCATCAAGTTTACGGCTATGACTCGCTTGCATATTACCGTTGTACTCAGCGATAGTATTCCAAATATATGACTTTTCTAAATCTTTCGGCATACCTAGTCCTTCAAAATACATGAGGGCTAAATTAAATTGCGCTAAAGAGTAATTGTTTGCAGCTGCTTTTTCGTACCAGTTACGTGCCGCTTCATAGTCTCGTGTAACACCCACGCCATTAGCGTACATTACGCCCAAATTAAATTGAGCTGCAGGTAAATTCTTCTTAGCTGCTTTTTCAAATAAGGTAACTGCCATTTGATGATCAAGTTTAACGCCTTTACCTTCATCGTATAAAACAGCTAGAGCAAACATCGAATCAGCATGGTTCTTTTTAACGCCTTGTTGATAAAGTGCAGCTGCTTTGCGGTAATCGCGTGTTACACCGTATCCACCTTCGTATAATTTAGCTAGTTCGTAAATTCCTGGCGCAAAACCTTTATCTGTTAGGTATTGGAATTCTTTTAGGGCGACTGCAAATTCACCTTCGTTAGCTGCTCTTATGCCATCTTCTAATGTTGCATGAGCGAAAGGGCTGGCAAGTAAAACGCCAGCAAGAATGAGTGCTTTTAAATTAAACTGTGACATATTAATGTCTCCAATTAGTAATAGTTTCGATAGGTTTTAGGGCCAGTATATCTTGCCGCGATTAAATAGCGCCTAAATAGAACAAGTTTTAATCCCGAAAGGTAAACAGACTTTAGTTAAATGCTAAATTATTAAATTTTTGCACTATTTACGCATTTTAAACGTTTAATACTCAATGCATTTAAGTAGAGACTAAATCGGTTACTATAAATAGATGCAAAAAAGGGTGTCTACTGTTATGTTTTACGCCAGCTTTAGCGCAAACGCAAGGCGATACCTTATCAGATCGTGCGTATAAAATGTAAATAATAGCGCGGTGGACTTTTAAGGTAAGTAAATGAGTTTAAGAAGTGTAAGATACAGATTTTATAGAAAATTTAAAGAAATAAAAAAAGCCCGTTAGGGCTTTTTTGAGTCATATTAACCGTCACTAATATGAGCAATGTAGCAAGTAAATGTGATATTTGATGTTATTACTTGGGTCGAGTAAGTAATAACACGAAGCGGCACGCTCTTCTTTTAATGTGTCAGCATCCTTGCTGAATATCCTTCCATAGGCACTGAGGTCGGTACACTTTGTTTATGATAATGATTATTAGTTAGATTAACTCGCAAGTCAATGCTTAAATGATAATTATTATCAAATAAGGTTTTCATAATTATAAAATTAAAATAAGGAAAGTGATGCTTAATAATCTTAAAGCTAAAAAAGTGATAAATGCATGCTTTGCTATCAGCATGGTATTTTTGTGTAGCTGTTCAGCCTCATTCACTTATAACAACTTGAGCTGGCTTTCGTCATTTTGGGTAGATGATTATATTGATTTAAATAAAACACAAAATAAGCAGCTTAAACAGATTATTAACTCGACCCAAGCGTGGCATAGAAGTACGCAGTTACCCGCCTACAGACAAGACATACAAAATATAAAAGTATTGTTTAACCAAACATTGGAGGCTAAACAATTAAAAACACAGGTTGTGCTTGCAAAACAACATTGGCAGAACCTACTTGGATACGCAAAGCTGCCTTTAGCTGAACTTGGGGCAACCTTATCAAGTGAGCAAAGAGGTGAGCTTTTAGACAATATCCAAATAAAAATTAACGACGAACGCGAAGAGTTTAACGAACAAACCCCACTTGAGCGAAAAAGTGAGCGTTTGGAAGAGCAATTTGAATACTACGAGCAGTGGATAGGCAAGCTTAATAAACAACAAAAAGCGCTGATTAAATCAACTAATGAGCAACATCAAGACTCTGGAATGTTGTGGTTGGAATACAAACAAACCCGTTTGAATGCAGCCAAACAGGTATTTGAAAATGTTGAAATAACAAAAAAAGAATTTATAAATCAGTTGAGTACAGTTATTAAAGAGCGCGAACTATATATGAGCGACGCACTATTGAAAACCAATGAAGCAAACTTAGATTTATATATAAATTTACTCTACGAATTAAACTCAACCTTAAATGATAAACAACGCCAAAGCGTTAATGATCAATTTGATGAGTTAATTGAGACTTTAAACGATATAATAGAAAACTAAATTGTGCGTGAATTATTAAGTTTTAAATTAGCTGTTTAGGCTGATTTGTTTTTAAACGCAAAAATGCTTTTTAAAGGGCAATATATGGTTACAGATTTGAAAAGTATCTTAAACACTTGGTATCCCAACAGGGACAACCAAGAATGGGTTTTAGCTGCTTTGTACAAAATTGAAGGCTCTAGCTACAGAAAGCTAGGTGCTATGATGCTTATTTCGAGCCTAGGCGAGCGCTTAGGGATGCTTTCGGGTGGCTGTTTAGAAGCTGACATACAGCGCCATGCTAAACAAGTAATGAGTACTTTAAGCAGTAAAACCATTAGTTATGATGCCACCGATGAAGACGATTTAACATTTCAACTTGGCATTGGTTGTGGAGGCATAGTACATATTTTACTGCAGCCTATTCATAAGGCTAATGACTATTTACAGTTAGAGCTTGTATCTAAAGCACTTAATGAGAATAAACCAGGGCGATATCTTCAACAAGTAAGCCCCATTTTACCAGCCGGTAGTGGTGTATTTACGCAAAATGATGAGTTGCATGGTTTATCAATGAACCGCAAAGCGCAGTTGGTAGAATTACAAGGCGCTACGTGCTTGCAAACCTCTATTTATCCACCGCCCCATCTATTAATAGTAGGTGGTGGCGCAGATGCAGTTCCGGTTTATACATTTGCCAAACAACTTGGTTGGAGTGTAACGGTATGGGATACACGCGCGGCTAATGCAAAAAGACAATATTTTAAAAATGCAGATGCTATTTTGCGCATCACACCGAATGAGTTAAAAGAATATTGCATAACCCATAAAGTTGATGCGGCTATTCTAATGGCTCACAGCGTTGAACTTGACGCCAGTACGTTGGCTCAATTTAAAGATGTTCCGTTTAAATATATAGGATTATTGGGTCCGAAGCACAGACGTGAACAAGTTTTAGAGCACGCAAATACGCGTGTTTCACAAATTAAGTCTCCTGTTTTTGGGCCCGTCGGTTTAAATTTAGGCGGCGACTCGCCAGAGAGTATTGCACTATCGCTGATCAGCGAAATACATGCAGTGCTGTGTGATAAAGATGCCCAATCACTAAGTCATTGGGGGCAGGAGCCGTGCTAATTGCAAAAGTTGTTTTAGCCGCAGGGCAATCATCTCGCTTTAACGGCTGTAAATTAACAGCTGATATTGGCTTTGGCAAAACAATGATTGAGCATGCTGTAAATACACTGCAAGCACTTGATGACACGCCCGTGTATGTAGTTACCGGGGCATGGCATAAAGAAGTAGCGCAAGTACTGGCAGGCTATAAAAACATAGAGCTGATTGAGAACAAGCAATGGAGCCAAGGTTTGGGTCATTCAATAGCGACAGCTTCTCAAACTTTGTTTAAAAATAAGTCCTTTGATGGGATTTTATTTATGCTTGCGGATCAGGTTGAGCTAAAAGTAGCGCACTTAAGTGAGCTAGTTACTGGTTTTAAACGTAACCCATCGCGCTGGTGCGCAAACTATGGCGAGCGTTTAGGTGTACCCGCTTTATTCCCAGCGGTTGATTTATCTCAGCTTGCAAGCTTAACTTCAGATAGAGGTGCGCAGCAATTACTGCGCTCCAGCAGTGAGGTCGTCAATACAATTAGTTTAAGTAGTGCGAGTGTAGACATAGATACTCAAAAGCAGCTAAGTAATTTTATAGCTAAAAATGAGTGATAAAGTAGTAGTAGGGCAAAATAAGTTTTAGCTGCGCTAACGCTTTAGTGTAGTGGTTATGGTATTTAGTGTTAATGTAGCTGATGCGGTAACTATATGTGTTATGGATTAGTAGTTACAACAATCTTAACTGTTATAACCTTAGTTTAAATTAAACAATTTAAACGCAGGTTATAAAGCTTAATCAAGGGGCAAGCTATGGTGACGTTTACAATTAATGGCAAGGTGGTTGAATCACACGCAAGTGAAGATACACCATTGTTATGGGTTATTCGCGATGAAATTGGATTAAAAGGTACGAAGTTTGGTTGCGGTATTGCAATGTGTGGTGCGTGTACGGTGCATTTAGATGGGCAAGCAACTCGCTCATGTGTTTTACCAATTGGCGCAATTGCAGGAAAAAACATT
This sequence comes from Pseudoalteromonas sp. Z9A6, assembly GCF_011378805.1. Taxonomy (NCBI): domain Bacteria; kingdom Pseudomonadati; phylum Pseudomonadota; class Gammaproteobacteria; order Alteromonadales; family Pseudoalteromonadaceae; genus Pseudoalteromonas; species Pseudoalteromonas sp. Z9A6. The sequence continues at coordinate 23,762 of NZ_WTKZ01000001.1, read as the reverse complement.
ACCACAATTGAAGGGCTTAATAACGAACATCCACTTCAAAAAGCATGGGTTGAAGAGCAAGTACCACAGTGCGGTTACTGTCAGTCGGGGCAAATAATGCAAGCTGCTACATTACTGGCAGCTAATCCAAGTCCTTCAGATGAAGAAATAGTAAGCCATATGAATGGTAACTATTGTCGCTGTATGGCTTATAAACGTATTAAAACTGCTATTCAACGCGCTGCAGATGAGTCACAAAGTGTAGTAAATATATTTGATCCAAATGCACAAGACGCTTAACTGGAGCCGATAATGAAAAAATTATTTCAAAAAAATAGCGAAACCGTTAATTTAAATCGTCGCTCGTTTATGATTGGCACTGCTAGCGCAGGCTTAGTCATGGCGTTTGCCCCTGCGTTATTTTCGGGTTCGCTCAGTGCAAAAGAATCAATTGCGCAACAGGCTTTTTCACCCACTATTTGGTGGACTATGAGCACCGACGGCGCCGTAGAAGTGAGTATTGCTAAAGTTGAAATGGGTCAACATATCGGTACTGCTCTTGCGCGTATTGTGGCTGATGAACTTGAATGTGATTGGGATAAAGTATCAATTACCTACGTAGATACTCATGAAAAATGGGGCTTTATGGTAACGGGTGGTTCATGGTCTGTATTTCAAAGCTTTAAGCCATTATCTCAAGCCGGCGCTGCGGGTCGAATTGCATTAATAGAAGCAGGAGCGAAAATGCTCGGCGTGCCTGCAGATAAATGTCGTGCTGAAAAGGGCTACATTATTGCAGGCGAAAAATCGGTTAGTTATGCTGACATAGTTAAAAAAGGCGAGTTTAATCGTACATTTACCAGTGATGAAGTTGCAAACCTTCCACTAAAACCTGCTAATAAACGTCATTTAACTGGGCTTAAACAAGACTTTAAAGCGCTTGATATACCAGCCAAAACAAATGGTACAGCAGTATATGGGATAGATGTAGAAGTTGAAGGCATGCTGTACGCGCGTCCAGTTATTCCACCAACTCGCTATGGCAGCACAGTAACAAACGTTGACGATAGTGCAGCAAAAGCAATTAAAGGTTACAAAGGCTATGAAATTTTAAATGACCCTAGTAACACAGTGCAAGGCTGGGTTGTTGTATTAGCTGATAGTTACCCAAGTGCCATTAAAGCAGTAGATGCTTTAAAGGTGAGTTACAAAAAGGGTGAGTCGGCAAATATATCTGAAGCTGATATTCAAAAAGAAGGTAAGCGATTATGCGAGCAACGCGACTCGGGCACTTTGTTTGTTGATGAAGGCGATATAAAGAAAACCCAAGCAGACGCTAGTGAGTCGTTAGAATCAATGTATACCACAGCGACAGCGAGTCATTATCAGCTAGAGCCATTAAATGCGGTTGCAGAGTTTAAAGACGGAAATTGGATTATTCATACTGGTAACCAGTGGCAGTCACTTACGTTACCAGCGCTTGCTAAAGCACTCGATATAGAACAAAACAAAGTAATTATCCGTCCTTACTATTTAGGTGGTGGTTTTGGTCGTCGATTATTTGGTGATTGGACTGTACCTGCGGCTCTAACTGCAAAAGCAGTAGGTAAACCAGTAAAACTGGTATTTACACGAGCAGATGATAGTTTATTCGATCAGTCTCGCTCTGCATCTGCTGCAAAAATGACGGCGTCGTTTGATAAAAATGGTACCTTCACAGGAATGGAACATGCATTTGCCGCTGGTTGGCCTACTAAAGCTATGGCACCAGGGTTTTTATCACCGGGTGTTGATGGCAAAGGTAAATTTGATGCATTTTCGGCATCGGGCGCTGATCATTGGTATAGCATGAGCAGTCATCGTGCACGTGCTATTAATAACGAAGTTGCACAAAGCACCTTTACTCCTGGTTGGTTACGTTCAGTAGGGCCTGGCTGGATTGCATGGAGCCTTGAGTCGTTTATTGATGAAATTGCCCATAAGCAAGGCAAAGATCCAGTTCAATTTAGAATTGAAATGTTAGACGGTAAAGGCAAGCAAGCGGGTAAAGCACCTGAGAGCGTTGGTGGAGCACTGCGCTTACGTAATGTGCTTAAAACGGTGTCTGATAAAGTAGCTTCTGTTAAATTAGCTAAAGATGAGGGCATTGGTTTTTCTGTAAGCTCAGGGCAAGAACGTACCATGCCAGCATGGCTTGCAACCGCAGCGCATGTTCACGTTAACCGTGATAGTGGTAAAATAACGCTTAAAAAGCTCTATGTTGTTGTAGATGCGGGCTTAATAGTTCACCCTGATGGCGCACTGGCGCAAATTGAAGGGTCGTTACTATGGGGCAGCAGCCTTGCATTGCATGAATCAAATACGTATAAAGATGGACAGGTATCAGCGACTAACTTTAATACTTATTTACCGCTAAGAATGCAAGATGCGCCAGATATTGACATTGAATTTTTACAAAGCGATGAGTTTCCAGTTGGTTTAGGCGAACCTGGTGTTATAGGGGTCGCTCCTGCTATTGGTAATGCTGTGTTTAATGCTGTAGGCGTGCGTTTACGTGACCTACCAATGAAGCCAAGCGAACTTAAAAAAGGCTTAGAAGCGTAAAACAAAAATAATTAAAGGGGTATGTTTTATGCTGCCCCTTTAAGTTATTAAATATATTTATGTAATTATTATTTATGTATCAATAGGTAGCGTTGTTTATACCAGTTTGCTTAATTAAACGATTAAGCATTATTGCAAATTGGTATTAGGTTGTTATTACGTGTTGATATTAGTTAAGGTTTATTTATGCTAATCGACCCAACAGGGCGAGAGTTTAGTTACCTACGTTTGTCTATTACGGATGTATGTAATTTTAAGTGTGTTTATTGTTTACCAGATGGTTATCAGGGCGGTCATGACCGTGGCTTCCTCACAATTGATGAAATTAGCAATACGCTTAAAGCGTTTGCACACCATGGTATTGAAAAAGTAAGGATCACTGGCGGAGAGCCAACCCTTAGAAAAGACTTTATAGATGTTGTTCGCGCGGCAAAAGATGTTGCGGGCATAAAAAAAATTGCAATGACCACCAATGGTTTTTCTCTTCATAAGAATATTCATGACTGGGTAGATGCAGGCTTAAACGCCATTAATGTAAGCATTGATAGTTTAGATTCACGCATGTTTAACACCATCACTGGGCATGACAAATTTACCTCAGTAATGAAAGGTATTGATACTGCGCTTGAAACGGGTATTGATTCGGTAAAAATAAACAGCGTGCTGATGAAGCAATACAACGCAAAAGAGTTTGATACATTTTTAAATTGGGTTAAACACCGCCCCGTCACCATCCGCTTTATAGAATTGATGCAAACAAACGACAACAAAGCCTTTTTTGATGCTAACCATGTTTCTGGGCAAGTTTTAAAAACTCAGCTACTACAAACGGGCTGGCAGCAAGTTGCGCGTAGTGCATCAGCAGGTCCTGCTCAAGAGTTTGCCCACCCCGATTATCAAGGCAGAATTGGTTTAATAATGCCTTACAGTAACGACTTTTGTAGTACCTGTAACCGATTAAGGGTTACAGCAAAAGGAAATCTGCACTTGTGTTTGTTTTCTGAAGAGGGTATTTCGCTAAGAGAATATATGAACGATAGTTCGCATAGTGAATTAATGGCCTTGTTATCTCGTTATATTAAAACTAAGAAGCCAACTCATCTTTTGCATCAAGGTAATACGGGCATCACCACTAATTTATCTATGTTAGGTGGTTAATTTTTAGAGCTAACTTGTAAACAAAAACATCAAACGTGTTCCTAAATCACCAATAAAAGGGTGTGTTTACATGGTTTTAGAGCAACAAAGCTTGTTAAATTGTATTTTCACGTTAAACTTACTTTTTATTTTTATTAAGTGATTAGAATGGATATCGCAGCCCTTAATAGCACTAAATCATTAAGAAAGGACGTTCTAAGAGGGATGTGCCTTTGCTTTGGTGTTTTATCGGTTGGATTTGCGGGATTTAATTTAACTGTAAATAACTTTCCATTGCTTGGCTATATCGAAATCTGTTTTTCTATTTATTGTATATTTACTTACATTACACTTATACGCCGACCATTACAGTTTTGGCAATCCGTTGTAATGTGCGCACTTATCACATTCATCGTTATTTTGGGTACATCTTTGGCGTCGCCTCGTAACGGTGTGTATGTATGGTCGTTTGCATTACCTATTTTGTACTACCTACTATTGGGTAAACAATATGGTGTAATTTTCTCTGCAAATTTATTAGTGATCCAAGTGTTTATTTTAGGTAGTCAGTCTACTCTTGCCCCTTTTGAGACTTTTAACTTATCCCTTAATCTACTCTGTGCTTATTTAAGTATTTGGGCAATTTCTCACGTTTTTGAAGGGAGTCGTTCACACTTTTCAAGGCGACTTAAAAATTTAGCGTTACTTGACCCACTAACGGGTGCAGGCAATCGCCTTTCAATGAACCACTACTTTGAAGTAGAACTACAAGATAAATCACAGTTATATTTATTCTTACTTGATTTAGATTTTTTTAAACAAGTAAATGATGAATATGGCCATGGTGTGGGTGACCAAGTGCTTATTGAAGTAGCGACTTTACTAAGAGTTATACTCGCTAGAGGGTATTTATTTAGAGTCGGCGGTGAGGAGTTTGCTTTATTTAGCTCTTTTGAAAATGAAGAGGCTGCACTTAATACCGCTGAACAAATAAGGGCACGTTTTGAAAGTACCACATTTGACATTGACGGCCTTGCAATCAATGTTACAACCAGTATTGGTGTCGCAAAATTTAAAAGTACCAATTCATTGGAAAGCTTTGTAAACCAAGCTGATAAACAGTTATACAAAGCAAAGCAATTTGGTCGCAATAAAGTGTATTGTAAGTTTAAAAAAGAAAATGATTACCAGGCAGTCGTTGCGTAAGTCGTGCTACTTAGTACATTTGTTCAAAGTTAGGGATCCCGTTTTCCCAAATCGGTTTATCTTTTCCTAAATGCTCGCGTACAGCGTCAAAAAATAATCGGGTTCTTACTGGTAAATCTCGATGCGGATATACGGCATACATTGCGCTCAATTCCATCAGTTTTACATCGGTCAATAAAGGCACTAACTTACCTTGTATTACTTCATCACCAATAATAAATGCAGGGGCGACAAAGTAAGTTGTACCCGATAATGTTTTCATTAACAATGACTCGGCATCATTAGCACGAAACACACTTTTTATTTTTTGCTCGCAGCGCTCACCTTTACTATCGTAATAATCTATTGCTTCTACTCGAATAGAATTACTGGCATAGCTTGCTGCTGGTAATTTCGCTAACTCTTCCATTGTTTTTGGCATACCATAAGTTTCAATAAACTGTGGCGCAGCTAAAATTAATAATCGATTACGCGCTATTTTACGTGCAATAAGTGACGAGTCTTTAGGCTCTCCTACACGAAAAGCCAAATCAAATCCTTCAGAGACTATATCTACAAATCTATCGTCTAAACGCAGTTCGACTTCTACTTGCGGAAAGCGTTTTTGAAAATCATTAAGCACAGGTTGTAAATAACGGCGACCAATAAGAGTTGATGAAGTGATTTTTAAAACGCCGCGCGGCTCTAAATGGTAGTTTTCAGCCATGCGCACGGTTTCGCCGAGCAGCTCTCTAAGCTCTGCGGCTTTTTTGATCATTTCGGCGCCTGCCGCAGTGAGCGAAAATGAACGGGTAGTACGGTTAAGTAACCTAACGCCTAACTCATCCTCTAAACGGCTAATTTGTTTAGATATAACAGAGCGATCTATGTTGCGTATTTCTGCAGCTTTAGCAAAAGAGCCTTGCTCAACTACTTCAAGTAACATTAAAAGTCGACTTGTTGTATCCATTATTACACCTTAACTAATCTATTGATGCCATTTTGGCATTAATGAATTTAAAAATCTATGGTTTTTACACACGGGTTTAATCCGTATTATGCGAGGCTAATCAACAATGGAGCGTCTTCATGAACAAACATCTAATTGCTGCTGCACTTACTGCGGCATCTTTAACACTTGCGGGTTGTGCTGATGAGAGCACAGCTCAATCAACACCTGCACAGCAACTTCAACCAATTGATGTAGCACAGGTGCTTGTTAAGCCGGTACAGAGCTGGCACACATATACAACTCGTTTAGAGTCTCCACAAGAAGTTGCTTTAATGCCGCGTGTATCAGGAATCATCGATAGCATTGAATTTAAAGAAGGCGACGTGGTTAAAGAAGGCGATGTTTTATTTCAATTAGATGCTCGCCCATTTGCAGCGGTTGTTGCAAGCTTAAAAGCGCAAATTAAAAGTGCAGAAGCCGCACTTGAACAAGCTAAAAGTGAAGACAAACGTGCGGTACGCTTATTAGACCGTAAGGCAATCTCAACTGAGCAAGCACAAGCGCGTACTTCAACACTGCGCCAACGCGAAGCACAGCTTTCTGCACTGCAAGCACAACTTACCTCAGCAGAACTTGATTTAGAGTTTACGTCAGTAGTATCACCAATTGATGGCATTATTTCTCGTGCAAATATTACTAAAGGTAATAACGTACTTGCGGGTCAAAGCGTATTAACATCGATTGTTTCGAACCAAGCTATGTACGCTTATTTTGATGTTGATGAGCGCACATGGAATAGCTCTTTTAATGATGTTACTGCTGCGAGCCATCAAACTGTTGTAATGCAAAAAGTCGGTCAAAGTGATTTTGCATACAAAGGCTACATTAACTTTATTGATAACCAAATTAATTCATCAACGGGCACATTACGTGTACGTGCCGTATTTAATGAAGACAACAACCAATTACGCGCAGGCTCGTTTGCACGTATCAAGCTTGCAGCCAATTCTATTAGCGACGCTATTATTATTCCAGAACGTGCAATTGGTACCGACTTAAAAAATCGTTTTGTATTAACCGTTGGCGAAAACAACGTACTTGAATACAAACTAATTACTATTGGTGAGCGTTACGGTGCATTACGTGCGGTTACTTCAGGCCTTAACGAAGGTGATGTAATTGCTGTAAATGGTCCTGCTCGCGTAGGTCCTGGTATGCCAATCTCTCCGCAAACAGTAACAATTGATACAAGCGGTGTGGCATTTACATTGTCAAACGACAACGCACAACTTGTGGCTAAGCAATAAGGTTTATTGATGAAATTTTCGCATTTCTTTATACAGCGCCCAATATTTGCGGCTATGCTTTCGTTGGTTATTTTAATTGCTGGTGGCATATCACTATTCCAATTACCAGTAAGTGAATACCCAGAAGTAGTTCCTCCAACAGTTGTTGTTACCGCCAATTACCCAGGTGCTAACCCTACCGTTATTGCGCAAACAGTGGCAACACCGCTGGAGCAAGAAATTAACGGTACTGAAAACATGTTGTATATGTTTTCGCAAGGTACCAGTGATGGCCGTATGACACTAACGGTAACATTTGCGTTAGGTACCGATTTAGACCGTGCTCAAGTACAAGTACAAAACCGTGTAAACAGTGCACTTCCGCGTTTGCCAGAAGAGGTACAACGTTTAGGTGTTGTGGCTGAAAAATCATCACCCGATTTAACCATGTTAGTGCATTTATACTCACCTGAAAAAACGCACGACACAGCTTACTTATCTAATTATGCTGATTTAAACATTAAAGATGAAATTGCGCGCTTGCCAGGCGTAGGTGATATTCGCTTATTCGGTGGCGGTAAATACTCAATGCGAGTATGGCTAAACCCAGATGCACTTGCTGCACGCGAATTAACAGCAACAGATGTAGTAACAGCGCTTCGATCGCAAAACCAGCAAGTTGCTGCAGGTAGCTTAGGCGCGCAACCTATTTCAAACGACAGTCAATTTCAAATACTGTTAAATGTTAAAGGTCGTTTAAACAGTATTGAAGAATTTGAACAAGTTATTATTAAAGTAGGCGATGAAGGTCAGTTAACGCGTTTATCTGATATAGCCCGTGTTGATTTAGGTCAAGACACTTACGCACTGCGTGCAGAGCTTGACAACCAACCAGCACTTGCAATACCAATATTCCAACGCCCAGGTTCAAACGCTATTGAGCTTTCCGATCAAGTACGCGAAACAATGGCGCGCTTATCAAAAGATTTCCCTACTGGTGTTGAATACGACATTGTGTACGACCCTACGGTATTTGTTCGCGGCTCAATTGACGCGGTAATTGCCACTTTGCTTGAAGCAATTGTACTGGTAGTTATTGTTGTTATTGTATTTTTACAAACGTGGCGTGCATCTATTATTCCGCTAATTGCTGTGCCTATTTCACTTATTGGTACATTTGCCGTAATGCAGTGGTTAGGTGTCTCAATTAATACCTTGTCGTTGTTTGGTTTAGTATTGGCCATAGGTATTGTTGTAGATGATGCGATTGTAGTTGTTGAAAACGTAGAGCGTAATATTGAAAAAGGCTTATCGCCACTTGAAGCAACCCGCGTTGCAATGAGCGAAGTAACAGGCCCTATTATTGCCATTGCGCTAGTACTAAGTGCTGTATTTATTCCTACTGCGTTTATTACCGGTTTATCAGGTCAATTTTATAAGCAATTTGCACTTACAATTACAATTTCGACGATTATCTCAGCGTTTAACTCATTAACGTTATCGCCTGCGCTTGCTGCATTGTTATTAAAATCGCACGATGCAAAACCAGATGCGTTCACGCGTTTACTTAATAAATTGTTTGGTCGTTGGTTGTTTAAACCATTTAACCGCGTATTTAATCGTGGTGCTAAAGGGTACGAAAAACTGGTACAAAAACTAATTCGTATGACCGTTGTTGTAATGGTGGCTTATATTGCACTTGTTGGCGGCACAATTAAGTTATTTGATACCGTACCAGGTGGCTTTATTCCACAGCAAGACAAGCAGTATTTAGTGGCTATTGCGCAGTTACCTGACGCATCAAGCCTTGATCGTACTGAAGACGTACTTGCTCAAATGCAGCAAATTGCACTAGAAGTACCAGGCGTTGCACATACTGTTGCTTTTCCTGGCTTATCAGTGAACGGTTTTACAAACAGCCCTAACAGCGGCATTGTATTTACACCACTTGAAAGCTTTGACAAACGTAGCGATCCAAGCCAATCAGCGATGGCGATAGCGGCGCAGTTGAATAAACGTTTTGCTGCCATTGATGAGGCATTTGTAGCGGTATTTCCACCGCCGCCAATTCAAGGTTTAGGCACTACCGGTGGTTTTAAACTGCAAATAGAAGACAGAGCTAATAAAGGGTTTGAAGCATTATTTAATAGCCTGCAAGCCGTTATTGGTAAAGCGCAACAAGACCCTGCATTAATTGGCCTGTACTCAAGTTTCCGTATCCAAGTTCCACAAATGGATATTGATATTGACCGTGAGCAAGCGCTTATTCAAGGTATTCCACTTGATGAAGTATTTAATGCCCTGCAAATTTATCTAGGCTCTGTGTACGTAAATGACTTTAATATGTTTGGCCGTACGTACCAAGTAAATGCACAGGCTGATGCTGACTACCGCTTAGACCCTGATCAAATACTTAATTTAAAAGTACGTAACCGCTCAGGTAATATGGTGCCTCTAGGCTCTGTATTAACAGTAACACCAACAATTGGTCCTGACCGTGTTATGCATTACAACGGTTACCCAAGTGCAGAACTAAATGGTAGCCCAGCGCCAGGTTATAGCTCTGATCAAGCACAAGTTGCTATTGAAAAAGTACTCGCAGACACACTACCAACAGGTATTGAATATGAGTGGACTGAAGTAACGTACCAACAAGTACTTGCCGGTAACACCATGGTTTATGTATTCCCGTTAGTTGTATTACTTGTATTTATGGTACTTGCAGCGCAGTACGAGAGCTTACGTTTACCACTGGCAATTATATTAATTGTACCAATGACTATTTTCTCAGCCTTGTTAGGTGTGTGGTTTGTTGGCTCTGACAACAACATATTCACCCAAATAGCGCTCATAGTTCTGGTCGCGTTGGCTTCTAAAAATGCGATATTGATGGTTGAGTTTGCAAAAGATAGACACGACTCAGGCTTATCGCACTTAGAGGCAATACTTGAGGCATGTCGTATGCGCTTGCGCCCAATATTAATGACGTCGATTGCATTTACAGCAGGTGTTGTACCGTTAGTACTTGCCACCGGTGCGGGCGCCGAAATGCGACACGCAATGGGTAACGCAGTATTCTCAGGCATGATAGGTGTAACCGTGTTTGGCCTATTGTTTACGCCGGTATTTTATATGCTAGTGACTAATAAAAAAGAGAAAGCGCAGGAGAATACTCATGACTAAATTAATGCAAAAAAGGCTTAAAACAAGTCTAACCGTCAGTGCGGTATTAGTCGCTGCGTTTTTAGCAGGGTGCGCGAGTAAAATAGACACCATGAGCGAGCAAAAAGCGGTTAACGAATTTGTTGCTAAAGCTAATATTGCTAGTAACGTTAGCGTTGCTGATGAAACAAACTGGTGGAAAAAGCTTAATTCTGATCAACTAAATGAGCTTGTTACTGGCGCGCTTGCAAATAACTATAATTTGCAAACCAGCCAGCTGACACTTAAAAGCGCATTAGCGCGATTAGGAGAGCAAAAAGCCCAGTACCTTCCGCAAGGTGGCGTAAATGTTGGCGCAGCCCGAAGCGATGCACCAAGCGTGTTTGACCGCCAATCAAGTGCAAACGTTGCACTTGATTGGCAGCTAGATTTATTTGGTCGCATAACGGCGTTGGTTGATGCTGCAAATGCATCGGCCATGAGCCAAGCAGAGCAAGTACGCTTATTACAAATAGAAGTAGTATCGTCAGTTGTTAAAGGCTTTGTGAGCTATCAGGGTAATGTTGAAAAACAACACATTGTAGCGCTTCAAATAGAAGCGCTTGAGCAAAGTATTGACGTTTTGCAAGCCCGTGTTGATGAAGGTGTAGCTAACGAGCTTGATTTAAACCGTACTATGGCGCAGCTTAGGCAGCAACAAGCACTTATGCCTGCCATTGAGTATGCAAAATATAGCGACTTATCTGCGCTTGCAGTACTAAGCGGTAAGCTAGCGCAAAATATTGCTATTGAAAACGAGCAAAGCGTGCTTGAACGTGACTTTAGCGTCGCACTAAAAAATGCTAATAACGCTATTGCCTTACGCCCTGATATTAGCCGCGCGCTGTTTGATTTTAGCCAAGCAAATAGTTTAAGTGTTGCAGCGAGCAAAGCGTTATTACCCGATATTAGCTTATCTGCATTTGCAGGGGTTGTGAGTATAGACAGCACAGGCTTAAAAAATACCGATCAGCAGTGGCAAGTAGCGCCGCAGTTACAATGGTCGTTATTAAGCTACCCAGCATTATTAGCACAGCGCGACGCGCAGCAGTTTTTAAGTGAAGCCGCATACAGCGATTATCAACAAGTGGTATTAACTGCACTAAGTGAAAGTGAACTTTCACTGCAATTGTTGGTCAATCAAGCACAGCAAAAACGCTTTGCCGATGAGCGCTATGACTTTGCTAATAAAGCATTTTTACAAGCCCAAGCCATGTATGAAGAAGGTCAAATTCCTTACCTTGAGTTGTTAGAAGCGCGCCAGGATGTTTTAATAGCACAAGAAAATGCTGTTGAAACAACAATTTCTTCACTGCTTGCCAAAGTAAATGCTTACCAGTCATTTAATGGCCAATGGAGTTATGCGTTAAACGACACTAATAAGTAGAGTTATATTGATGCCAAATACTGAAAATTTACATGAATACATTATCCCGCAAACAATGCGCGCTATTGTACTGCCAGAACCAAATGAAGCAATTGACTTAGCGGATGCTGAGCTGCCTGTTCCAGACTGTGCAGATAACGAGCTGCTTGTAAAAGTAGAGTACGTTGGTTTAAATCCAGTTGATGGTCAATTTGCTAAAACAGGCTTTTGTAAATGGCAGTATCCACATATTTTAGGCTTAGACGCCGTAGGTGTTGTGGTTAAAGCTAATAAAGGTGTGTTTCCAAATGTTGGCGAGCGCGTTATGTGGCATGCCAACATTGGTGAGCAAGGTGCTTTGAGCGAATACACCAAAGTATCTAACTTTGCAGTGTCGGTTGTGCCAAGCGGTTTAAATCCGGCCATTGCAGCAACACTTCCATGCGCCGGTATGGCAGCACTCATCAGCTTAGATAAAATAGGCATTAGTGAAGGCGATACTATTTTTATTGAAGGCGGAGCCGGAGCGGTAGGGCAGTTTGCTATTCAATATGCAAAGCATCGTGGTGCAGATGTATTTACCACGGCATCAAAGCGTAACCATAAGTTGGTTAAGCAGCTAGGCGCTGATGTGGTTTTTGACTATAGCGATAAAAAGCTATGCGAAAAAATCCGCAGAGAACTTGGCCCACAAGGCTTTGATGCGGTTATTGATACGATAGGTGGTGAGTGTACTCAGCGTAATATTGAGTTAATGCGTTTTTGCGGACGTATTGCCTGCTTAAATCCGCTACCTTGTTTTGATCGAGACTTAATGTATCACCGAGCGCCCAATATTAGCGTTGTATCGATTGGTGGAGCATGGCTTGCTAATAGTTTATGTGCACAACAACGTTTGAGTTTTATGGGCAACCTGTTACTTGAAGGCGCTGTTAGTGGCGACATTAAACACCCAGAAATAACGCCCGTAGATTTTAGTGCTGAGTCAGTATCGCAAGCGCTTAATAAACAACTTGCTGGTGGTTTTACCGGCAAGCAAGTTGTTAAAGTTGCTAAGTGAAGCGCTTATACAATTTGATTTAAATTTAGGTAGTTTTAGCTAGATTAACTGATAATATAGCCTCTACAAATTGAATAAAAACGTAGCCTATTTGTGCTGCGTTTTTTTATGCCCATAAAAAAATAGATACAGCGCTAGCGCTTTTGCTGTTTTATTCATCATTTTAGCTAAAATACTTTTTTTCAGCGTACAACTGTAAGCCTTTGTGTTTCAACAGTTTACGTTCAGGTAAAGAAAATAAATTGAAAAAACTGTTAATTAATTGAATAGAGTAATTGATCTAAACGATTTTTTATGACGTAATGTAGTTATTATTTAGCTGGTCGGATGAGTTCAATCATGAGTTTACGTACAAAACTAAAAAAAGTATTACCAAGTATTTCTATCACAGAACAAGAAGCGCTAGACGCGGGTGATGTATGGCTTGAAGGTTCTATCTACCAAGGTAAACCTGATTTCAGTGCACTTCGCGACGTACCTGCTGCTACATTAAGCGCAGACGAGCAAGCATTCTTAGACGGTCCAGTAAAAGAGTTATTGGGCATGATTGACGATTCAGTGATTCAAAACGGCATTCATTTACCAAATGACATCTTAGAATTTTTGAAAAAAGAGCGTTTTTTCTCGCTTATCATTCCTAAGTCGTTTGGTGGTTTAGAGTTTAGCCCTTATGCAAACTCTACTATTGTTGGCACAATTGCGACTAAAAGCTCAGCAGTTGCGGTAACCGTAATGGTTCCTAACTCGTTAGGCCCAGGTGAGTTATTACTTCACTTTGGTACGCAAGAGCAACAAGCACATTACTTACCACGCCTAGCAAATGGTACAGACATTCCATGTTTTGCATTAACAAGCCCAGAAGCGGGTTCTGATGCAGGTGGTATTCCTGATGTTGGTAAAGTAACTAAAGGTATGTACAACGGCGAAGAAGTCCTTGGTTTAGAAATTACCTGGGACAAGCGCTACATTACACTTGCACCTATTGCTACCGTACTTGGTTTAGCATTTAAAGTAGTTGACCCTGATGGTCTGCTAGGTGGTAAAGAAAACCTAGGCATTACCTGTGCACTTATTCCTAAAGAGCACCCAGGTGTTGAGCTTGGTAATCGTCACGACCCAATGGGTATTCGTTTTTACAACGGTACTACACGTGGTAACAAAGTATTTGTACCAATGGACTTTGTTATTGGTGGACAGAAAAACATCGGCCGTGGTTGGCAAATGCTGGTTAGCTGTTTAGGTGCTGGCCGTGGTATTTCATTACCTGCGCTAGGTGTTAGTACAGCACAAGTTGCATTTAAATCAGCATCTGAATATGCAGCAGTGCGTGAACAGTTTGGTTTAGCCATTGGTCAGTTTGAAGGTATTCAAGAAAAACTAGCTGACATTGCAGGTAAAACATACCTACAAGAAGCAATGCGCGTACTTACAACTGAAGGCTTAGGCATGGGCTTAAAACCATCAGTAGTAACTGCAATCGCTAAATACCACATGACAGAGCTTGGTCGCGACGTGCTTGATTCAGCAATGGATATTCAAGCGGGTAAAGCGATTCAAAACGGTCCACAAAATACCTTAGCAAGTGGTTATGTTGCTCAGCCGATTGCCATTACCGTAGAAGGCGCGAACATTCTTACTCGTAACCTAATGATCTTTGGTCAAGGTGTTATGCGTTGTCATCCATATTTACAATCTATGGTTGAATCTATCCATAGTGAAGATAAAGGCGCAGATAAAGAATTTAACGGCATTTTACGCAAAACAATTGGTTACAGCACAGCAAACAGCTTACGTGCTTTCCGCTTAGGTGTTTTACCATTTACAGCAAGTGCAAACTCTGATTTACCAGAAGTACGCGACTACGAAAAAGCTGTTCATAAATTATCAGCTAAATTAGCGGTATATGCAGACTTTTCGTTATTGGTACTTGGCGGTAAGTTAAAACAAGCAGAAATGCTATCGGCACGTTTAGGCGATGTAATGAGCTTTTTATACGCGGCAATGGCGTCAATTAAATACTACGAGCAAAAAGTATCAAGTAGTGAACGTGAGCAAGCAGCACCGTATTTTCATTATGCAACTCGCTTTGCACTACAAAGTGCTGAAGAAGCGCTGCACAAGTTTTTAGATAACTTCCCTGCAAGTGGTACTCGTAAGTTTATTCGTTTCATTACAATGAACTACTCAACTAAAATGCCAAAAATTAGCGATGACTTAATCCGCGAACTAGCTAAGCAAGCTCAGCTTGATACTGCATTTAAAGCGCAAATCACGCATTTAGTTAAACCAGTAGTGGGCGATGGCCATCATATTAATGAGCAAGCTTACAAAGCTAAAATGGCATCACTTGGCGAGCTGGCTAAAGTTAAAAAAGCATTACGTGCTAAAGTAATTAAACCAGGTGCACGTTTTAACATTACACTTGATAACGCATTAGCGGCAAATGTAATCACGCAAGCTGAGCACGTTCAGTTAATTGATTACAACATTAAACGTGAAAAAGCGATTCGTGTAGATGAGTTCGATTTTGATATGAACCTACTAGACGATAACGCACAGCCGATTAACCCGCTTAAAAGCGTAGTTAATCAGTAAGTTAAAGTAATTAAATTCAATAATGCAAAGCGCCCGCAGTATCGGCGCTTTTATTGTTGAAAAGTATTAGTGTGGAGCCCCGCTTGTGTAAAAACAAGCGGGGCTTTTTTATGTTTTTTTAAATATCAGTTTTCAATAATATTTATTCAACTTTTGAGATTATTCTTGATATCAACTACGGTGGCTTTTCCTGATTTATGGTTGAATAAGATCTGGAGGAAAATCAATTGTCGAAGACAATAATATAACGAGATATTTTTCTCGTTATCCACAAAGCTGTCTTACCTCAAAGTAGCCCATTAATAAAGTTAGTTGATATAAAATTAACTAAAAACAAGTATTTAATTTTTGTAACTATTCTGAATAAGTGAGCACATTTCATACTAAGAATTTAATTTACTATGTACCTATAAAGGTGTACTGTATGTTTAATTATTGTATATAAAAAGAAATTAAAATGAGATTCTTAGTAGCTTTTTTGTTAATGCTTTCTTGTGTATTTGATTCGAAAGGAGCTATTATCGATCCTGCAATACCAGCCCCTTCGTTGGTTCCAACGCCAAGCAACTTTAGGTATGAAGAAAATAATGGTTCGTTGCGCATTATGTGGAATTGGTATCCCAATGATGGCGTAATTACACTACCGCCTAAACTTCCACCACCGGCTGAGTTATTCTCTGTTCCAAGAGAGGGTAACTATAAATATAGTATAGACGTTGAGATTGCAGAGCTTAGCAATAATAATATATACAGTATGCTTAGTAATGATTATAGATTACTAGGCAGTACAATTAGCAATAGTTACTTATACAACATGGCTGTTTTTTTCAGCAGTTAAATTTAGGGTGAGAGCTAAAAGAACAGATACCTTTACTGATAGTTCTGTTTATTCCGCTTATTTATATAGCCCTCTAATCAATCGTCAAGTTAAGTTATCCGCTCCTTCTATATCACCGGATGGGGGTAATGTAATTCCAACAGATAACATAATTATTACGAATGCTCAGCAAGCAGTAATGAAATACGCTTTGATACCTCTCGAGTATGATTGTTCCAGTGTAAATAACTGGCTTACCTATGTTGCACCTCTTTCTATTAACTCTAGTCGCCAGTTATGTGTGTTTGCAACTAAGATCGGCTCATTATCTAGTGATATAAAAGAGGCCGTTTATACGGTTAGTTCACCAGCAAACACAAAACAAATTATATTTATACATACGGATTTACTTGGTAGTCCAGTGGCTGAATCTCAGGAAGAGCAATAATGAAAAATTTTACTTATTATTTATCAACAATGTTATTAGCTCCGCTGTTTACTTTAGCGGCACAGCCTCCGGGTGGAGGTGATGTTGAGTTAATAGCGCCACCATCTGAGTATAATTTAGAGCGTTTTGCCGTCAAGCGAGAGGTTGAGGCGCTTACAAGTAATTTGGCTGGTGAAAGTATTTCACTAGCTGATGGTTCACTCTCATTTACTGTCACTGACTTAAGTATTAAAACGAACTCACAGATCCCTCTAAATATTACACGGACATATAATCGGCTTACAGGTAAAAATGATAAATCCCCAGCACAGTTCGGTGATTGGGAGCTCGAGTTACCAAAAATAGAAGCTACTTACTTAAAAGGCAGCACTCGCTATAGCAATAATTATTATTCTAGTACAGCTTGTTCAAGTGCTTTATCTCCTGGCCCCATTTCATTTTATGGTGATGTTTATGAGCAGCATGAATATTGGAACGGAGCCGATGTGATTATACCTGGTGCTAGTGGGAAATTATTAAGTGGTTCTGGCCAGCATCGTTACCGAACCAAGCTCAATGCATCAATAAATTGTAGTAGTGAAAATGGCAATGAGTATTTTATTGTAAAAACGAGTGAAGGCTTAATTTATACTTTAGGTCATCGTATCGAAAAATTGGGGTTACCACTTGTAAAAACAAAACCTGCACAACGTAGTAAACTTGCTTACGTTGCAACAAAAGTTGAAGATAAGTTTGGCAATACGCTGCATTATATATTTGATGGTAGTAAGTTGGAAAAAATCACATACCAACCTTCTGGCTCAGCCCATAGCGAAGACCTCGTTTCGTTTTCATATGAATCATCGGGACGCATAAATAAAATAACAAGCCAAGAGCGGGTTTGGGAGTATTTATATGAAGAAAAGTATGCAAATCAAAACCATAACTTAACAGACGTCATACTTCCAACAGGCCAAAGTTGGGAGTATGATTTTCCTGAGTTTATAAACTACGCGAGCAAGATATATGTAAAACCAAATTTTAATGTAGAAAGCTGTATATATAGCCACACTACTCCGCTATATGGCCCAGAAAGCTCCCTTAAAGTAAAACATCCTAACGGCGCCAACATAAGTTTTAACTACAAATTGACCGTACATGGACGAACGGAAGTCCCGGCAAAAAGTCAGCGTCATACTCGTCAAGGCAAGCCTATAAACTATAATGCTTGCTATGCTAATTTAGCAATTTCAAGTAAATCAATAGATATTAATGATGAACAATATGTATGGACATATGCCTACAGTAATAATTATTCACACTTTAATTCTGCAGGTTTAAGTAGTTCAGAAGTTAGTAGTTTCAGACGTGGTATTGCAATTATTGGAAACACTAAAGAAGTTACTTGTAATACTAAAAGTGATTGTTCCTCTATCCCAAGTGGTTTGGGGCTATCTGCTTATGACTTAAGGGTACTCAAGGTCACAGCGCCGAATAATAGTTATATTAACAGCTATATTAGTAAACGCTGGGATGAAACTGAAGGGCAGGTTATAGCTCAGGTCGAACATGGCCCAAATGGAGAAATAAATCAAAAAACATTGACTCAATATTGGAAGAGTAGTTTTAAAGGTAACAGTGGTATTGTCGATCCAATTTTAACCACGAATACAGACACTTTATCTTATATCGTAAAGGACAAAAGAGTTACTAAACATGTTAACAGTGACAGCTTTACTAAAAGTTATATCTATAATATTTATGATGCACCTGAGCAAGTTGTTCTAGCAGGGCCATCGGGTACTTTTTATAAAAAGCAGTTTTACCAGCATGACACTTTAAATTGGATTTTAAATTTACCTACCATCACCCAAGTATCAAGCGATGATCAAAACTATATAGAAACTAAACGCATTCAGTACAATGCTTTTTCGAATAGTTACTTTTCAAACCAACAATTACCATCAAAAGTGTACCTATTTGGTCAACTACAACGTACTTTCACTGATTACACCGCACAAGGCAATGTTGAGCGAATAGAGTTTAATTCAAATCGTTCAGTAGGCACTGGTAAGCGTTTTATTGAATATGCAAACTACAAGCGCGGTTTACCGCAGGTAATAACGGTGCCAAATAGGTCAACCACAGGAAGCATGAGTGCGGGTAGGGTAGTTGATAATAACGGGTGGGTAACTCGTACAACCGATTATAATGGCGTATCAACTAATTACACCTATGATGACATGGGTCGTATTAAATCCGTAGATTTAACAAATGATGCGGTTAATGGCAGCTGGTACGACACGTTATATACTTGGGATAACGATACCAATACCCGTACTGTATCAACGTGTACGTTAAATAGTTCACGCACAGCATGTACAGGTAACGCTGTATTCAAAACTACAGAGTACTATGACAACTTATTGCGACTGACAAAAACAAAAAGCCAAGATTTAGTCAATAGCTCAGCAGCAAATAGTACCCGTTATCAGCTTTTCGAATATAACTACTTGAATCAGCCAACGTTCCAATCTTATGCAAGCGCAAATATAAGTGAAAATAAAGGCACTACAACCGTTTATGATTCACTAGGTCGACAGCAAAGTGTTACAACAAGTGGAGTAGGCACCATTAATTACGCCTATTTATCTGATAACCGTATAGAAGTAACTGATGCAAAAGGTCACGTAACAACTACAACCTATCAAGCCTTTGGTTCACCAAGTTACTCACGTGCAGTAAAAATAGAATCGCCTGAGAATGTAACCACCACATTAGATATTGATATATTTGGTTTAACACATGCTATTACACAAGCTGGTGCTAATCAGTATGGAAATTCAACGAGTGTTACTGAACGTCGTTATTACGACAATAGTAAACAGTTATGTTTAACTACACGACCGGATGTAGGCAATACCCTTTATAAGTATAACACACTAGGTGAACTCATCTGGAGCCAAGGTGGCGTTGCTAATACACAATGTACCAGTACAGCGCCGAGTGGGAGTACTTTTTATACATATGAAAACTTAGGCAGTCTTAAACAAGTTAACTACCCAGATGCTTCAGGCGATGTTAGCTACGAGCGCGATAACAACGGGAACGTTAAAACCTTAACAGCTGGTAATGTAATTCATCGTTATGAGTACAACAACCAAAATCGCCTCGAAGAAGAGCAGCTATTTGTGGGTAATGAACTACCTCTAATGCTTAATTATAAATACAATGCTTTGCAACAGCGTGAACAGTTAGGTTACCCAGATGGAACTATTGTAAACTTCAAACCCAATGGCTTTGGTGAGCCAACAGAAGCACAAGTGTATAAAAGTGGAAATGTTGATTTAAGTTTTGCGAAAAGTGCAAGCTACTATGCTAATGGTACACTGAGTTCGTTTACGTATGGTAATGGTGTTAAGCATCAAACAACACTATATGCAGATAGCCTACTACCAAAACAGCTTAAAGACACAGGCCCAGCTGGCAGTAATATACCTAGTACTGTTATGGCTTTAACCTATGATTACGACAATAATGCAAATGTAACGTCGATTATTGATAGCCAAAACAGCGCCTATAGTTTAACTAATTTACAGTATGACGACCTTGACCGCTTAACCAGTACCACTGGGGCAGCAGGTATTGGGTCGAGTGAAATGCACTACGATGGGCTCGGTAACATTACGTACTATAAAAATAAGGGTAAAACACTTAATTATACCTATGATTACGCTAAAAATCGGTTATCTAAAGTAACCGGCGTAAGCGGACGATATGGCTCAATAGGTTACGATACCCGAGGTAACATCACTAATAATGGCGCATACTCACTGAGCTTTAACCGCGCTAATCTGCTTACTTCAGCCAAAGGCAACAGCTATTTATATGATGGTCATAACCGCCGCGTAAAACAGGCAGATGCTAACGGTACAAGTTATTCAATGTACAGCCAAGATGGTACATTGCTGTACAGAGAAAAAGGCGACACCATAACCGGCAGCGGCACTAACTATATTTACTTAGGTAAAAAACTGATTGCCAAATATGGTAATGTAACACCGCAAACAGTGAATGAAAGCCGTCAGCATGCTCGTCCATTTGGTGAATAGATAGAAGCCCCCAAAGATGATGTAGGGTACACAGGGCATAAATTCGACACCGATTTAGGGTTGAGTTATATGCAGGCACGATACTATGATCCAGTTATCGGGCGTTTTTACTCGAATGACCCTGTTGATGCGATGGGTCATATTGCACGTGGTAATGCTGTTCATGGGCTTAATAGGTACGCTTACGCTAACAACAACCCATATAAATATACAGATCCTGATGGAGAATTTGCTCATTTAGTAATAGGCTTTGTAGTAGGGGCGGGTGTTGAACTTGCTTCTCAATACTTTACGGGTAAAGAGATTAGCTTAACTAAAGTCGCAGTTTCAGGGCTAGCAGGGGCTGCAACAGGTGGTTTGAGTTCCTTAGCAAAAACGACAATCTCGACAGGTGGGCAAATTGTTGCGACTACCGCTGAAAAGGTCCTTGCTGGTACTATGACTGTTGGGGGAGGAGCTGTATTAAATACAGGTGCGGGTATGGTAAATGATTCTTTAGATGGTACTCCGTCAGGGCAAATTGTTGATAATGCAGTCGAAAATGCTGTAGAAAGCTTGGCACCCCATGTTAAAGCTGTAGGGAAAATAGCAGGAGCTGCGGCAAATAAAGCGTTTGGTAAGACTGGGGTCGGAGATACGGCTAAACAACTTGGTACTGAAGCTGCAACGCAAGGTAGTGAAAAGATAATTAGCGAGTCATGTTCGAGTGTTAAAAATGAGTGTTAGAACTAGTTTTAGAATGTTTTTTAGACTGACAATTGTTTGTATTGGAATTTTAACAGGGCTTACATTTTTAAAAGTAGCTTTGAATGGAGAAATGTATGAATTAAGTTTTCAACGAATACTTGATGGCTTTATATATGCAATATTACCAGCCTCAATTGTTTTAGCTCTAATTCTATTCGTCATAGATTACACCGAAAAGAAAAGATAGTTTCTAAACGTGCTTTTATTCTATAGCCTCGCCCTCGCGGGGCTTTTTATTACTCGATCTAAAGGCGATAAAATTAACATGTTTTAGATACGGACGAACTTTTTCAATGTGGGTATGCTAGATCACTAGATCACTAGATCACTAGATCCTAGATCATAGGGTCAGGTCTTTCTATTTGTCTTTTATGATTATCATCAATGGAAAGTATGTTTGGTCTTAGATAACTGTACTAGTTTTTAGTTATAAAAAGATATCCACGCCACACACCCTGTATTTTAAATTTTTTTGTGTTACCAGCTAAATATTTTAGCTAAGTTTACCTATTTATTACCTGTGTTTGATAAGGTTTTAAGTTAATATAATTTAATAAACAGGTAGTTGTGAGAGTAGTAATATACACCATAACTAAAAATTTTAATAAGCCAAGGTAGGGTTCATGAAAGTATTATTTTTTACTATAGTTGTATTTTTTAGTAGCAAAGCGCTCTCTTTAGAATTTTTGACAGGTCAAGTAGTAACACTAGAGGCAACCTATATGCCAGATGTTATTAAATTTAAGTTGGATGTTGGAAGCACTACATGTCCAGAAGGAGGATGGCTTACTTGGCAAAATAATACTGAAAACAATAAGATAGTCTATTCAATGTTAATGACTAGCCTGGTTGCTGGTAAAAAAATAAGATTTTATATAAATGATAATGACACTGATTGTATAGGAAAGTATATACACATTCTAAATTGATGGCACAGAAATAAACAAGACACCCACTTTAAATTTTGCACTTTTAGAAGTTAAAGACTAGCCTTTATTTAGTGTAAAAAATAAGCAGGGTGTTTTATGGCAATCGCAAGAAAGCGTCAAGTAAGTTTGGTTGATACAAAGTACTACCACTGTATTTCACGTTGCGTACGCCGTGCATTTTTATGTGGCGAAGACCGTTTTACAGGCAAATCTTACGAGCATCGTAGGGGCTGGGTTGAAGACAAACTGCTTGAGTTAGCCAAGACATTTTGTATTGATGTATGTGCTTATGCCGTAATGAGTAATCATACACATTTAGTCTTGTATGTTGATGATAAGAAAGCGAATAGGCTGAATGATAAAGCGATTGTTATTCGCTGGCATAAACTCTGTAAAGGCACATTGTTAACGCAAAAATATGTACAGGGTGAAAAGCTAAGTAAAGTTGAACTTATTTTTTTTAATCAAACAGTAAAGGAATATCGAGAGCGTCTATCAAGTATTAGCTGGTTTATGCGGTTGTTAAATGAAGATATTGCTCGCAGAGCAAATAAGGAAGATAACTGTACCGGCAGGTTTTGGGAGGGGCGATTTAGCTCACAAGCACTGCTTGATGAAGCCGCACTTGCCGCCTGTATGGCGTATGTCGATTTAAACCCGATTAGAGCCAAAATGGCTAAAACGCCAGAAGAGTCAGACCATACCAGCGCTCAAGTACGCTTAATATGCGCAAAAGAAGGCAAGCAGCCAAAACAACTCCTTCGCTTTGCAGGTATGCCACGTCAGATTATGCCAAAAGGGCTGCCGTTTGAGCTTAAATCGTACCTTGAACTTGTTGAATTAACAGGACGTTGTATGCGAGAAGACAAGCGAGGGTATATTGAAAGTACACATTTGCCTTTACTGGAAAGGGTGAATATATCTCCAGAGAACTGGTTAAAGCTTACAACCCAATTTACGCGCGTATTTCATGGCGCAGTGGGCAGGCCAGCCTCACAAGAAGGTTATTGTGAAAACTTAAAGCGAAAGCGGCGAGCGAATATCAGTAACTGCGAAAAGCTACTGGCATAAAACGTAAACTACTCAGTAATAAATCACAACTGCACCATGCAGCCATTTTCATGCGTGCAATTTAGATTAAGAGCGCTAGTGACTTATTTGATGGATGAAATGAAAATAACCTGTCGATAAAAGATATATTATTAACCTACAAATTAAATTTAATGGCAACATTTTGTTTGTTCAATTAGAGTGGCTGTCTAGTTTATCTGTTACACATCTATAGCGGGTTTTGTGGCTAAAATGCATGAACAGAGTGAGCCGCTTTTTACGCAAGTGCTGATGATATGTGATGAGGAAGGCTTG